>NZ_PEMX01000019.1:0-96244 GCF_002759075.1 Pseudomonas sp. 382 | reverse complement strand
CCATCCATGAACCTGATCGACTGCTACGTCACGAAGATCCTCGGCGAGCCGTACCGCAAGTTCGGCGCCTGTTGGGTCGATGCCGAATACGAGGCCTATGGCCGGATCAGCAAAACCCAGCTCATGTTCCGCACTGAGGAAGCCGCCAGGGCGGCGAAGGTCGGGCATCACTTTTTGGCCTAAGGAGGTCAGATGGAGCAAGAAATCATCCACGTTCCCGAGCTGGCCAAGATGCTCGGGCGCACAGAATCATCGATCCGCAGTGCGCGGCAGGACGGAGCCAGCTGGCTGCCACCATTTTTCAAGCAGGGAAAGCGCGTGTGTTGGCGGGTCGCGACGGTGCGCAAGTTCTTGGAAGAGTACGAACAGGGTCTGCATGTGCCAGCCAAGCGGGGCCGGAAGCGCAATGCACCGCCGACCCTCGCCAGCGTTCGCTAGCCCAGCTTGTCCGCCAGAGTGTTCGGGCACAAATGCGTGTACCGCTTGAGCTGGCTCATCGTTTTGTGCCCGGTAATGCTGGCCACCTCCATGATCGACAGCCCCTTCTCGAAAAGCCTGGAGGTTCCTTCGTGGCGCAGGTCATGGAAATGCAGGTCCTTCACCTTGGCAGCCTTGCAGGCCCGGTTGAAGTACAGGCTAACCGAGTGCGGGGCCAGGGAGAACAAATTGCCATCGAGCCGATACGGCAGACTGTCGAGTGCTGCCCTGGCTTTCGATGACAGTGGCACCGTTCTCCTGGTCCCGTTCTTGGTATCCTCAAGCACCACGTGCTTTTCCTTCACGTTCTCGCGGCGCAGCCCCAGCAGTTCGCTACGGCGCATGGCAGTTTCCACCGCAAGCTTGATGATCGCCGGCATCTCGGCGTGAATCGCCCCCGCCTTCTCGATTACGTCCGCAAGTTCGAAGCTGGCCGGTCGACGATCCCTCTCCTTTGCCCCCTTGGGCATGCGAAGTTTGAAAATCGGGTTGCTCAGCCCCTCGATACCCCAGTCCTTGATCGCCACCGTGTACAGGTGGCTGATGATCGCCAGGTCAAGCTTGACCGTGGACACGGACCTTCCCGCCTTGAGCTCATTATCTCGGTACAGCGCAAAGTCGCTGGACTTCAACACGGCCAAGCCCTTGTCGGCTAAAGCATGCTTCTTCCACTTATTGATGCGCGTCAGCTCTTGCTTGGCGCCCTTTTTCTCTACGCTGACCTCGCGGGCATAGCGGTCCAATGCTTCGGCCAGGGTCGTTCGCTCAGCCTCACGCATGTCGACGAAACGAGCCCGCGACATGTCGCCTTCAATCTCAGCCGCCCATCGCTGGGCCTCGGCCTTGGTGTCGAAGGTGGCGGAAAGTGCGGGATATCCTTTGCGGCGGATCTTTGCCCGCCATGCGCCGCCTGGGCGCTGTTCGAAAGTAGCCATGAACCGGATTTTGCCGGGGACATTTGGGACATGCAATTTCTTCCAGTGTCCCAGATTTGTCCCAAATGCAGGGTTCGTGACCAATCCGCAGGCATTAAAAAAGCCCCGCAACCTCAATGGCTGCGGGGCTTTCGAATGGTGGAGGCCGAGGTCGGAATCGAACCGGCGTAGACGGATTTGCAATCCGGAGCATAACCACTTTGCTACTCGGCCTCAAAGTTCGGATCTAGCAGCTTGCGCTTCGCTATCTCCTTGAAACACCGCACCTTTTCAAGGTTTGCTGCGTTTCGATGGGCGCCATTATGTCCGCATTCTTTTCACCTTGCAACCCCCTGAACGAAAAAAAATTTCAACGGGTTCAAGGTGTTAGCGCAAGCGCCCAAGTTTACTCCACAAACCTACCACGGTGTTCTCAACCGTGCCGCTGGCGGCCATGCCGATTCGCTCCTGCAGGCTCTTGCGTTCGGCATAGTGCAGGTGGAACAGGCTGGCCGTGCGGGCGCGCTCACTGAGGTACTCGTCGCTGGTCTGCAGTGCATCGACCAGCTTGCGGTTCAATGCGGCAATGCCGAGCCAGACTTCACCGGTGGCGACCTCATCGATGTGCAACTGCGGGCGGTAGCGGGCCACGAAGTCCTTGAACAGCTGGTGGGTGATGTCCAGGTCTTCCTGGAACTTCTCCCGGCCTTTCTCGGTGTTCTCGCCAAACACGGTCAGGGTACGCTTGTACTCGCCGGCGGTCAGCACTTCAAAATCGATGTCGTGCTTCTTCAACAGGCGGTTGACGTTGGGCAACTGCGCCACCACACCGATCGAGCCCAGCACGGCGAAGGGCGCGCTGATGATCTTGTCGCCGATGCACGCCATCATGTAACCGCCGCTGGCCGCGACCTTGTCGATGCACACGGTGAGCGGGATGCCGGCCTGGCGGATGCGCGCCAGTTGCGAGGCCGCCAGGCCATAGCTGTGCACCAGGCCGCCGCCGCTTTCCAGGCGCAGCACCACTTCATCGCGAGGGTTGGCGAGGGTCAGCAGAGCGGTGATCTCGTTGCGCAGGCTCTCGGTGGCTGAGGCCTTGATGTCCCCGTCGAAGTCGAGCACGAACACCCGGCCCTTTTCCTCAGCCTTGCCCTTCTTCTGCTGTTTTTCCGCCTTGGCCTGTTGCTTGCGCAGGGCCTTGAGCTGGGCTTTGTCAAGCAAGCCGCTTTCCAGGCGCTCGCGCAACTCCTTATAGAATTCGTTGAGGCGGGTGACCTGCAACTGCCCACCGGCCTTGCGCCGCCCCTTGCCGCGCAAACCGGCAATGGCGGACAACACCACCAGGATGGCAATCACCAGGGTGGCGGTTTTGGCGAGAAAGCTTGCGTATTCGGCAAGAAACTCCACGTTGACTCCTTATGAACCTGCGCCCGATCGGCGCGAAACTGCTGCAAGCATACCGTTGCGCCCGTGCCCTCGCCAGCCGAGGTAAATGCTGGCAACACAGTTCAAACAACCTTTTCAAACGCTTGTATGTTTTTTCGTTGACAGCCTGTCTGGCGCATCCTAACCTCGAGCAACCTTCAACGCCGGATACCGCAGTGGGCAATCTCTACCTGATCCGACATGGCCAGGCTTCCTTCGGTGCAGACGACTACGACGTCCTCTCCCCTGTCGGTGTGCGCCAGAGCCAGGCCCTGGGCGCACACCTCGCCCAGCTCGGCCTGCACCTGGACCGCTGCGTGGCGGGTGACCTGCGCCGGCAGCAGGACACTGCCCGGCACGCACTGCAGGCGATGAACGCCAGCGGTTGCCCGGTACCGGCCATTGAGACCGACCTTGCGTTCAATGAGTTCGACGCCGATGGGGTGATTCGTGCCCTGCTGCCCGGCCTGTTGACTGAGGAGCCGCATGCCCGGGAGATACTGCGCAATGGTGCCCGCAACCGCAGCGAGTTCCAGCGCCTGTTCGCGCTGATGGTGCAGCGCTGGCACGCGGGCGAACATGCCGATGACGGCCTGGAGACCTGGCAGGCCTTCACCGCACGGGTCGAAGCCGGCCTGCAGCGTGTGCTGGGCACTGCTGGCAGTGGCGAAAACATCGCCGTGTTCACATCCGGGGGCACCATCGCCGCCCTGCTTCACCTGGTTACCCGAATCACGCCCAGCCAGGCCTTTGCGCTGAACTGGCAGATCATCAACACGTCGCTCAGCCAGCTGAAATTCCGCGGCCGTGACGTGGCACTGGCTTCCTTCAACAGCCAAGCCCATGTGCAGCTGTTGAGGGCCCCGGAGCTCATCACCTACCGTTGAGCCCGGCCCGTTGTGTCCTTACGGACGCGAATATCACTTAACAAGGAAAACACCATGAGCGATGTAGCTAAAGCCGTCGAAGCGATGAAAGCAAAATTCAACCCAGCGGCTGCTGAAGGCCTGGACCTGGTGTTCGGCTTCAATATCACCGACGAAAACAAGCAATACGCGCTGATCGTCAAAGATGGCACCTGCGACATCCAGGAAGGTGAAAACCCGGATGCCAACTGCACCCTGGTGCTGGACAGCGAAACCCTGAAAGGCATCGTCAGCGGTGAAACCGACGGCATGCAGGCCTTCATGGGCGGCAAGCTGCGCGTCGAAGGCGACATGATGCTGTCGATGAAACTAAGCGAGCTGTTCCCTTCCTGAGTGCTGGGCACAACGCAGAATCAAAGAACCGAAGCCTGGCCGGCTTCGGTTTTTTTTTGCCTGGCATTCGGTGCAGTGATCGACCAGCAACACCCTCGCCTATATGGCGCCTGGCACGCTTGTTCCACTGCCGCCAGGCCATTAGATTAGCCAATAGTCCTTGCACCAGATAATAAGGAAATCGCATGACGCTCACCGACCAGTCCACCCAGGTACGCCCCGGCGAAGAACTCGACGCGGCCGTCATCGATCCTTATCTGAAGGGCCACATCGCCGGCCTCGAAGGCCTGCCGCGCATCAGCCAGTTCCCCGGGGGCGCGTCCAACCTCACCTACCTGGTCAGTTACCCGGGCCGTGAATTCGTGTTGCGCCGCCCGCCCTTCGGTCACAAGGCCAAGTCGGCCCATGACATGGGCCGCGAGTTCCGCATCCTCAACCAGCTCAACAGCGGATTCCCGTATTGCCCCAAGGCCTACGTCCATTGCACCGACGAGTCGCTGATCGGGGGAGAGTTCTACGTGATGGAACGGGTCAAGGGCGTGATCCTGCGCTCCGACATCCCCGCCGAGCTGGGCCTGGACGCCAGCCGCACCGAGGCCCTGTGCAAAAGTTTCATCGACCGCCTGGTCGAGTTGCATCAAGTGGATTACCAGGCCTGTGGCCTGGCCGACCTGGGCAAGCCGGAAGGATACGTGCAGCGCCAGATCGAGGGCTGGACCAGCCGCTACGAAAAAGCCCTGACACCCGATGCGCCACGCTGGGAGAACGTGATCGACTGGCTGCACGAGAAGATGCCCGCCGACCACCCGCGTCCAGGCATCGTGCACAACGACTACCGCTTCGACAACGTCATCCTCGACGCCGACAACCCCATGCGCATCATCGGGGTGCTGGACTGGGAGATGGCCACCCTGGGTGATCCCTTGATGGACCTGGGCAACAGCCTGGCCTACTGGATCGAGGCCAGCGACCCGGCGCCGGTGCAACTGATGCGCCGCCAGCCAAGCAATGCCCCAGGCATGCTCACGCGCCGCCAGTTCGTCGACTACTACGCCGAGCGCGCCGGCATCCACCTGGACAACTTCGATTACTACTATTGCTACGGCCTGTTCCGCCTGGCCGGCATCGTCCAGCAGATCTACTACCGCTACTACCACGGCCAGACCCAGGACAAACGCTTCGCCCAGTTCATTCACATGAACCGGCTGCTGGAGCAGATGAGCCTGCAAGTCATCGGCAAGTCCACGCTCTGATGCCAGACAACAAGGAAAACAGCATGTCCAAGACCCAACTGTTCGACCTCGACGGCAAGATCGCTTTCGTCTCCGGTGCCAGCCGTGGCATCGGCGAGGCCATTGCCCATCTGCTGGCCCAGCAAGGCGCCCACGTGATCGTCTCCAGCCGCAAGCTGGAGGGTTGCCAGCAGGTGGCGCAGGCGATCATTGCAGCGGGTGGCAAGGCTACGCCGGTGGCCTGCCATATTGGTGAGCTGGAGCAGATCCAGCAGGTGTTCGCCGGCATCCGTGAACAGTTCGGGCGCCTGGATATCCTGGTCAACAATGCAGCCACCAACCCACAATTCTGCAACGTGCTCGACACCGACCCGAGTGCCTTCCAGAAGACCGTCGACGTAAATATCCGCGGCTACTTCTTCATGTCGGTGGAAGCCGGCAAGCTGATGCGTGAAAACGGTGGTGGCAGCATCATCAACGTCGCCTCGATCAACGGCGTTTCGCCGGGCCTGTTCCAGGGCATCTATTCGGTGACCAAGGCGGCGGTGATCAACATGACCAAAGTGTTCGCCAAGGAATGCGCGCAGTTCGGCATTCGTTGCAACGCCCTGCTGCCGGGCCTGACCGACACCAAGTTCGCCTCGGCCCTGGTGAAGAACGACGCCATCCTCAATGCCGCGCTGCAGCAGATCCCGCTCAAGCGCGTGGCCGACCCCAAGGAAATGGCCGGTGCCGTGCTGTACCTGGCCAGCGATGCTTCCAGCTACACCACCGGTACCGCGCTGAATGTCGACGGTGGTTTCCTGTCCTGATCATCGCTTGCCGGCCTCTTCGCCGGCTTGCCCGCTCTCACAGGTACTGCACAGCGCCCAGAAGCTGTGATGGCCTTGTGGGAGCGGGCAAGCCCACGAAGAGGCCGGTACTGCATCGCCGTTACAAACAGGTGGCCGCCGCCGCCCGACGCTGCAGGGCCACTCCGTCATTCTTCTGCGCATAGTAATCCACCCGCGTCCCACCCGCCTGCGGGTACACATCCACGAACGACTCCGCCTCGCGGGTATAAACCGTCAACCCACCCTGCTTGCGCGGTTCCAGGTAGCCGCTGGCGTCGTCGCCGAACACTTCCTCTTTCTGCCAGCTGAACTGGATGCACTGGGCCACCAGCTCCGGCGCCTTGCGCGAGTCAAGCTGGGCTGTCGGCTTGCCAGCGCGTGCCGCATCCATGGTCGCGCTCGCGCAACCGACCAACACCAGCGCCGCAGCCATCGGCAGAATTGCTCGCATGTTCCATCCTCGGGGCAAAAAAGAAAGCGACTCTAGCACCGCAAGTGAATTGTCCCAAGCGGGCCGCTGTCGCATCTGTTACATACCCCTCAAGGAGATTGCCATGAAAACCAACCACCTTCTGCCTGCACTACTGCTGGCCAGCCTGCCGATGATGACCCTGGCAGCCCCTTCGGCCGAAGAAAGCGTCAAGGCACCGGAAACCCATAACCGCGAACTCAAGGTCGGCGACAAGGCGCCCGATCAATACAAACGCGACGACGCGGCCCTGAGCGACTGGAAAGCCAAGGGCCTGCCCGCACCGGAAAAGGAAAGCCACTGGGTGCGCATGGGGGATCACTATGTGCTGGTCCAGACCACTAATGGCGTAGTGCTTGCCATCCACCCTGCCTCCTGAGCGCCATTCATCGCTTGCGCAGCAAAATCTTGCGGGTCAAGGAAACCAAATGGATCGATTCCAGTCTCAGTTAGTGTCCCGTAAACCTATGCGGATCAAGGACCTAAATCGAGATGACCCGCTTTGCAAGCTTTTCACTGATCGCCGCTATCCTGCTTTTGTCGGGCTGCTATCACCACCACTACCGTGATGACGGCGGCTGGCGCGACGACGACCGCGGCCACCGTCACCACCACCGGCACGATCGCGACGATGACGACGACCGCCAATGGCGCAGTGACCGTTACGATCGTTGAAGCGTCTTCCCTACCCTGGCCCGCCGCCCATCCGTGCGGCACCTTAACCTGATGATTCCTCTGAGGTTCCAATCATGCGTCTGACTCTACCTTCCCTCGCCCTTGGCCTGCTGCTGTGCCAGGGCGCTTTCGCCGGTGACGGTACTGCCGCCATTGGCGGTGGCCTGGGTGGTGTCCTGGGCAACGTTGTCGGTCAGCAGATGGGCGGCCGCACTGGCGCAGCCATCGGCGCCGGTCTCGGCGGTGCCGCCGGTAGTGCAGTAGCGGCGAAGAAAGGCAACCGTACCGAAGCCGCCATTGGCGGTGGCCTGGGCTCGGCCGGCGGCTCGCTGCTGGGTGGCGCAGTAGGTGGCAGGACCGGTTCTACCATCGGTGCAGGTCTGGGCGGCGCGGCCGGTGGCGCCTTGGGCAACCACCTGGGCGACAACGGTGGCAGCAGCAAGCACCGCCATCACCGTCGCCACTGAGTGACGTCAAGCGAAAGGGCCGCATCGTGCGGCCCTTTTCATTTACCCTTGGCTGCAAACCCTGCAGCACATCAACACCACCTTCACCGCAAGCTGCCACACTGACTGCTACTGTCTTTCGTGCCCCCTTGAGTGAAGGAACACCCTCGCCCCATGAACCAGGAATTGCTCTGGGTACTCGGCCTGCTGGCTGTCGTCGTCATCCTCTTCGTCATCAACCGCCCGCGCATGGACGTGGTCGCCCTGCTGGTGATCCTCGCCTTGCCACTGTCGGGCATCCTCACCGTGGAACAGGCCCTGGCCGGTTTCAGCGACCCCAACGTGGTACTGATCGCCGCCCTGTTCGTGATCGGCGAAGGGCTGGTACGCACCGGCATCGCCTACCGCATCGGTGAATGGATGAGCGAAAAGGCCGGTAACAGTGAGGCACGGCTGCTGGTCTTGCTGATGGTCTCGGTGGCCGGGCTGGGCTCGGTGATGAGTTCGACCGGCGTGGTGGCGATCTTCATCCCGGTAGTGCTCAGCATTGCCGCGCGCCTGAAACTGTCGCCCAGCCGGTTGATGATGCCGCTGAGCTTCGCCGGCCTGATCAGCGGCATGCTCAGCCTGGTGGCCACGCCCCCCAACGTGGTGGTGCACAGCGAACTGGTACGCCATGGCGCGCCCGGCTTCAGCTTTTTCAGCTTCACCCCGTTCGGCCTGGTGGTGCTGGTGCTCGGCATCGGCTACATGCTGCTGACTCGCAACTGGCTCAATGGCGAAACGCGCAAGGACGGCCGCGTGGAAAGCCGCCGCACACTGCTTGACCTGGTGCTTGACTACAAGCTCAACGGCCGCGAACGGCGCCTGCGCATCCGCCCCAGATCGCCACTGATCGGCCATACCCTGGGCGAGCTGGAACTGCGCACCAGGCATGGCGCCAACGTCATCGGCATCGAACGCCAGCACAAGTTCACCACCCGGGTGATCGCCGCCGATTCAGGCACCGTCCTGCAGCAAGGCGATGTGCTGCTGCTCGACCTGTTCGCCAAACGCGACGACCTGCGCACACTGTGCCAGACCATGCAACTGGAACCGCTGCATTTCAAGGCCGCCTATTTCATCGACCAGTCGCAGGACCTGGGCATGGCGGAGGTGTCGCTGCCGCCGGGCTCGCAGCTGATCGGCAAGAGCATTCTGGAACTGGCCTTCCGCACCCGCTATGACCTCAATGTGGTTGGCCTGCGCCGCGAGCAGGCGGCCATTGAAGAACAACTGGTGGAAGAGAAGCTGCGCCTTGGCGATACGCTGCTGGTGGTCGGCCCATGGAAAGCCGTGCGCCAGCTGCAGAGCCAGCCAAAGGACTTTCTGGTGTTGAGCCTGCCGGCCGAGATCGATCAGGTGGCGCCAGCCCGCGCCCGTGCACCCCATGCCCTGCTCAGCCTGGCAGTGATGGTCGGGTTGATGGTCAGCGGCGCAGTACCCAATGTCATCGCCGCGCTGATCGGCTGCCTGCTGATGGGCGCCGGGCGCTGCATCGACATGAACAGCGCCTACCGGGCCATTCACTGGCAGAGCCTGGTGTTGATCGTCGGCATGCTGCCGTTCGCCCAGGCGCTGCAGAAAACCGGCGGCATCGACCTGGCCGTGGGTGGCCTGGTCAGCCTGCTGGGCGGTGCCGGGCCGCTGGCCATGCTGGCCTGCCTGTTCATGGTCACGGCCATCATCGGCCTGTTCATCTCCAACACCGCCACCGCCGTGCTGATGGCCCCGGTGGCGATCAGCACGGCCACTCAGCTGGGCCTGTCGCCCTACCCGTTCGCCATGACCGTCGCCCTGGCAGCATCGGCAGCGTTCATGACGCCGGTGTCTTCACCCGTCAACACCCTGGTGCTCGGCCCGGGTCAGTACCGCTTTGCCGACTTCGTCAAAATCGGAGTGCCTTTCACCGTACTGGTGATGCTGGTCACGGTGCTGATGGTGCCCTGGTTCTTCGGTCTTTAGGCAACATGGCGAGGATTGGAGGCTATTTGACATCAACTTGCACGAACACGGCAGATTGACATCAAGCACCCGGTGCCAACACACTGACACGCCAATGCCCCAGGTGCTTATAGCCGTTGTCCTGGATTTCGTTTCCGCTTGTCGGTCGAGCCTATGGTTTTTCCAGCACAATCGCGTTTGTTGCCCTACCTTGCCCTGTTCGCCCTGACCTTCGCCCTGACCCTCGGCGGGATCCTGGCCCGGCCGATCGAATCATTATCACTGTTCTGGCCGGTCAATGCGGTGCTGGCCGGGGTGCTCTTGCGTTACCCGCGCCAGGCCAGCCTGGTGGGCTTTGGCCTGGTGTGGCTGGCCATGGTCGCCGCCGACCTGGCCTGTGGCAGTGCCTGGGCTCCCGCCCTGTGGTTCAACCTGTGCAACCTCGGCGTGGTGGTGACGGTGTGGTGGTTGCTTTCGCGCTTGCCCCGCCTGCATAGGCGGATGCGTACCCCGCATGGCGTGCTCAGTGTTTTCGGCGCCTGCGCAGCGGGTGCCGTGGTGGCGGCCAGCATGGCCTGCGTAATGGCTACACCGTGGTTCGAGAAGTCGCTGGAGGCCACCTGGCTGGCCTGGTTCAGCGAACAGTTCTCGACCAGTGTGCTGGTGCTGCCGGTGCTGCTCACCGCCCATTCGACCCGTGTACTGATGCGCAGCGGCGCCCAGGCTATCCGCCTGGCGCCCTTGTTGGTGCTGCTGGCCTCACTGGCCTTGAGCATCGCCTTCGGCGGCCCTGGCGCCATTGCCTTTCCGATTGCCGCGCTACTGTGGTGTGCCTGGACGTACTCGCCTTTTCTGGTTTCGTTGCTGGCGCTTACCGCTGGCAGCACACTGATCGTGGCGGTGGCGCAGAACCTCATGCACTTCAGCGTGCCGCAGAGCGAGCCTGGGGTCACCACGCTGATGTCGGCGCGCCTGGGGATCGCCATGCTGGTCCTCGGCCCGCTGGTCGTCGCCTGCGTCAGCCAGGCCAACCGCAGCCTGCTGGCGCGCCTGGCGCACCAGGCCACCATCGACCACCTCACCGGCCTGCTCAGCCGCAGTGCCTTTACCCGGCGCGCCAATGCCCTGCTCGACAGCCGTCAGCAGCATGGGCTGCCGCTGACCTTGATGATGCTCGACATCGATCATTTCAAATCGATCAACGATTGCCATGGTCATGCGGTCGGTGACCAGGTCCTGCGCCAGTTCGCCAGTACCCTGCAGGAGCAGTTGCACGACGAAGCGCTGCTGGCTCGCCTGGGCGGTGAAGAGTTCGTGGTGGTGCTGCCGGGGCTACCACCGGAACAGGCCACGTTCACCGCCGAACGTCTGCGCCGCGCCGTGCAGGACCTGCATGCGGCTCAGGGCGATACGCGCTTGCAGATCACCGTCAGCATTGGCCTGGCTGGCTGCGCCGCGGACGAGCGCGCGCCGAGCCTGGACGACCTGCTGGCGCGCGCCGATCAGGCGCTGTACCGGGCCAAGGCGCATGGCCGCAATCGCGTCGAGCAGGCCGAGGCGCAGCGCCAGGTCATCTGAGTCAGTTCAGCAGGTCCCAGGACAGCTTGGCGATCAGTACGCACAGCAGGATCAGGAACAGCCCGCGCACAAAGCCCGCGCCCTTGCGCACCGCCAGCCAGGTCCCGGTCAGCGCACCGAGGATATTGCATGCAGCCATCGGCAGGGCGATGGCGTAAAGCACATTGCCCGACGGCACGAAGAACACCAGCGCTGCCAGGTTGGTGGCGATGTTGACCACTTTCGCCGATGCCGAGGCATGCAGGAAGTCGAGGGCAAAGAAGCGGATGAACAGGAAGATCAGGAAACTGCCGGTGCCCGGGCCGAACAAGCCGTCATAGAAGCCGATCGCACCGCCGATCAGCACCGCCAGGCACTGCTCCCGGCGGCCGATCCTGGCCGGCTTGTGCAAGGTGCCAAAGTCCTTCTTGCAAAAGGTGTAGATCGCCATCAGCACGATCAGCACCAGCACCGCCGGGCGCATCACGCTCGGCGGAACTCGCGAAACCGTGGCCGCTCCGGCAAACGACATGACAAAGGCACTGAGCGCCGCCGGTATGATCAACCCCCAGTCCAGGGTCACCTTGCGAATGAATGAGCGAGCCGCAAAGGCCGTGCCGCACACCGAGGCCAGCTTGTTGCTGCCCAGCAGCGCCGCCGGCTGCGCCGTGGGCAGCACGTTGAACAGCGCCGGGATCTGAATCAGCCCGCCGCCACCGACGGCGGCATCGATCAGGCCGGCAGCGAAAGCGAACAGAGAAAGTACGGCGATATCCATCATGGTGCGGTCCTGGCAGTGAAAACAGACCGCAAGGCTAATCAATCCAGCGCGCTTGTGTTGAAATGCCGCATTGCGAAAACTGCAATCAGGAGCACTCCATGGCATTGAACATGCTGCGCGAAATCCAGGCATTCGTCAGTGTTGCGCACAAGCGCAGCTTCGTCGCCGCCGCCCGTGCCCTGGGCCGTTCGCCCAGCGCAGTAACCCGCGCGGTGCAAACCCTGGAGGACAACAGCGGGTGCAAGCTGCTCAACCGGAACGCCAACGCGGTTACGCTAACCGAAGCCGGTGAACGCCTGCTGCCCCATGCCGAGCGCTTGCTGGATGTGCAACGCGACGCGGCCGATGAACTGGCTGCGCTCACAGGTACTGCGCAAGGCTGGGTGCGCTTCGCCGCGCCGCAACTGCTCGGCGAGCACGTATTGCCGGGTGTGCTGGCCAGTTTCAGCCAGCGCCATCCGCAAGTGACCCTCGACGTGCAATACGGCGATGCCGCCTTCGACCCGTTGCACGGCAAGTTCGATTTCGTGGTCCGCGGCGCCTTTGCGCAGTCCAGCGAACTGATTGGGTACCCACTGTGGCGCTATCACCGCCACTTGTATGCCAGCCCGGCCTACCTCGCCCACGCCGGCATGCCGGAACGGCCCGAGCAGCTGGACAAGCATGCGCTGATCCTGCACACCGCGCCGCGCATCCTCAAAGCCTGGCATTTCTGCCGTGACGGCCAGATCACCAGCCTGCGCCCTCATCCGCGCTTGCGCCTGGGCTCTGGCGACGCGGTGTACCACAGCACCTTGGCCGGGGCCGGCATCGCACGCCTGGCAGACTGGGTGGCAGAAGCACAGGTGAAGGCGGGACGCCTGGTGCGGGTATGCGCGGATTACCGGCTGACCTCAAGCACCGGCCAGGACCCGCAGATGCACGCGGTGTACCCCTCTGGCGAGCTGCCAGCGCGCGTGCGTGAGTTGCTGCTGGCCTTGCGCCAGGCCGGCTCAGCCGCCTCTGAACGCGCCAGGTAGAGGCTGCTCAATTTCTGCTCAATTTAACAGAGCCCGCAAATTACCTGGCCTGCAGAACTTTATCCACAGACCTACCCACGTTTTTTGTGGACAGATTTCCTCGGACAATTAAGGACTTATCGCACAGTGATCGCCGAGACAACGTCCAGCGGTGCAGCCGGGGGAGGACCATCAGGATCTGGCAGCAGTCTGGCCCGTCCAACGAGGCAGACGGGCCGAAAGGGGTGAGAAGAATCAGCTTGGCGGAATGGTGCCCAACAAGCCGATCAGAACGGTCAACAGCAGAAAGCCACCCAGAAACAGCGCGAGCTTGCCCATCGGAACCTCTTCAGTGTGATAGCAGGGACGAACAGCATTGTGCGCGTCAGGCTGATACGGTTACAGATTCAGGTTCAAGGAAAAAAAGCAGATCAGATGACCCGCTCGCCTCCCACACTGTCGCCTGTGCTAGGGTCAGATGCTCGCAGACAAAGGAGCCTCGCATGACTGCTATCGCCGCCAATGCCGCATTGTTGCTGATCGACCTGCAGGTCGGTATCCATCACCCACGCCTGGGCCGACGCAACAACCCTGAGGCCGAATTGCGCATGGGCGAACTGCTCGCGGCATGGCGCCTGGGCGGGCGGCCCATCGTGCATGTGCGGCATGTGTCCCGCTCACCCGACTCGGTATTCTGGCCAGGCCAGGCGGGCTGTGAGTTCCAGCCGGCGTTTACACCACTGGCCAGCGAAACGGTGTTCGACAAGCATGTACCGGACGCTTTCGCCAACTCGGGCCTGGAGCGCTGGCTGCACGTTCGCGGCATCGGCGAACTGGTGATTGCCGGCGTCATCACCAACAACTCGGTGGAATCCACGGCGCGCTCGGCAGGCAATCTCGGTTTCGATGTCGTGGTCGTGGCAGACGCCTGCTTCACCTTCGACCAGCAAGACTGGCAAGGCCGGCTCTGGCCTGCCGAGGATGTGCATGCATTGTCGTTGAGCAACCTGGCACTGGATTACGCCCGGATCCTGGAGAGCCACGCGGTCTGTACCGGCCTGTTGGGGGCGGCGTAGCCAAAAAACGCTCACAATGGACAGAACGCGCAGCCATTTACGCTGCGCGGCTACTTGTAACATTCAGTTTCATATTGCCCGCCGACAGTAGCCAGCCCAACGCACCTGATCGAGGCTACTTCCGTGTTGCAACGTCTGTTCTGCTCCGTGTCCCTGCTCACCCTGGCCGTTTCCGCTGCGCATGCCGCCGACTCACTCGACACGCCGCGACTGGCCGGCATCGACAATTTCCGCGATATCGCCGGCACCACCAGCGCCTATACCACCCGCCATGATGGCGTCATGCGTAGCGGGGTGTTCTACCGCTCCAACGCCCTGACCCCTACGGCGGCCGACCTCGCAATCCTCAACGGCCTTGGCATCAGCAATGTCTACGACCTGCGCACCCCCACCGAAATCGCCAGCACGCCCGACACCCTGCCAGCAGGCGCCAGCTACACCAACATCGACATAATCGGCAGCACCACCTCGGGCTCGAACATCACCAACATCTCGTTCACCAGCGCAGCCCAGGCGCGGGCGATGATGCAGGACACCAACCGCGCCTTCGTCAGCGATGCCGGCATGCGCGGGCAGTTCAGCGTGCTGTTCAACGAACTGGCCAACGCCGACGGTGCCGCGCTGTTCCACTGCACCGCAGGCAAGGACCGCACCGGCTGGACCGCGGCCGTGCTGCTGAGCATTGCCGGGGTCGACGAAGCGACCATCATGAACAACTACCTGGCCACCAACGACTACACCGCCACGCGCGTGGCGGCGACGCTGGCGGCCATGCCGGCGAGCATGGCCGACATCTACGCGCCGCTGCTCGGTGTCGAAGCCAGCTATCTGCAGGCTGGGCTGGATGAGGTCACCGCCGAGTACGGGACCATGGACAATTACCTCAAGGCAGGCCTTGGGCTGTCGCAAGAAACCCTCTATGTGCTGCGCGGCAAGATGGTGCGCTACGGCACGCTGCCAGGCGAAGCCGGCCTGCTGGGCAACGCAGCTGCCGGTGCACAGCTGCTGGGGCAGTTGCAGGACACCCCGTTGTCGGGCACCTACAGCGCCTACAACTACTACCTGCAGTCAGCCATCGACGCTGGCACGCTGGGGGGCGTCGAGTCGACCGTGGGGGGCCAGGTGCATGCCGACGCCGCCAGCTTCCTGCTGCGCCAAGGGGCGATGATCGACCGTGCGGCCGCGCCGTTTGCCGATGGCCCCGACCTCAAGGTCGGCCAGTCGCGCCTGTGGAGCACTGCGCTGACCGGCTACCTGGGCACCGACGGTTCCTCCCGCGCGGCCAGCAGCAACGAGCACAGCCAGGGGCTGATGGTCGGGCTGACCCAGCGCTTCTCCGAGCAGCTCAGCGCCCATGCCGGTTTCGGCTACAGCAATGGCAATGTCGGCGGGGCCGGTGGCGAGGCGGACACCGACCTGACCTTCCTCAGCCTGGGGGCGCGCTTTGCGCCCAATGGCCTGGAACGTGGCCTGTTCATCGACGCCGATGCCAGCGCCGGCTGGCTCGACTATTCCAGCAAGCGTGAGCTCGGTGGCGGCCTGGGAACGGCGAAGGGCGACAGCCATGGCACGCTGGCTGGCGGCAGCCTGACACTGGGCTATCGCCTGCCCGCCGCCGCCCTGCTGCTGGAGCCGAGCCTGGGGCTGCGGGTCAGTCGCGTTGAGGTGGAGGGTTTCACCGAGAAAGGCAGCGAGCTGGCCCTGCAGGTCGATGACCTGAAACAAACCCGACGCACCGCCGTGGCCAACCTCCAGGCCTCGTTCGCGCCAGTCGCCATGGGCAGCTGGCAGCTGGTGCCAGGCGTCGAGGTGAGTTACGAGCATGTGCTGGGCGACCGCCAGGTCGACAGCGAAGGCCATTTGCTGGGGCTTGATATCGCGCAGCGGGCGGCCTTCGACAATCGCGACCAGTTCACCGGCGGCGTCAACCTGATGGCCAACCTTGGGGCGCTGAGTGTCGGGGCCGAGGTGGCAGCCATGGGTGGGGGTGACAGCCATGGGGTCAGTGGCAGCCTCAAGGCCAGCTACGCGTTCTGAAGATCATGGGGCCGCTGGGCGGCCCCGACTATCGGCGCCGCAGATCGGCGGGGTTGATCCCGAAGGCAAGCTTGAAGTACTGGGCAAACCGCCCGGCATTGCTGAAACCATGGCGCAAGGCAACCTCCGCCACCGACCCGCCCTCCCCGCGCGCCAGCACCGCTCGCGCCTGCTCCAGCCGAACTTGCCGCTGATAGCCGACGATCGACGTGCCGGCAAAACGCCGGAAGCCCTCCTGCAACGCACGCAGGCTGACATTGGCCAACCCCGCCAGCTCGCTACCACTGACCTGCCTGGCCGGGTGTTCGCGCAGGTAGGCCATGGCCAGTTTCACATGCCGCGGCGCAATGGCTGGCACCGGGCTGCGCAACGCCTCGCTGTAGTTGTGTGGCCAGGTTTCCAGCAGCGCGTCGACCAGCATCTCCTGCAAGCGCACAGGCATCAGCAGGCCCGTGCTGATCAGTTGATCGAACTCGGTTCCGGTTGCCAGTTCGAGCAAGGCCCGGATGCCAGGCAGTGCGCAGTTGCCCAGGTCAACCTGTGGCGTAAAGCGAATCGGCGCAGGCAAGGGTTGTTCGAGCAGGGTCGACAGCCGTTCGGCGAACGCGCCACGGCGAATCGACATGCCGCATTGAGCATGCCCGTCGGTGATGCGCACCGAGCGGATGTCGAGCTTGTCCACCGCCAGGCCCACCTGAGCACCGCCGATCGACTCGCCGCGGTGGTCGAAAATGATCTTGCCCGCAGTGGGCAGCACAAAGGTGATTTCGTCCTGCGGTGCTGGCAGGACGAGGGTGAAGTCGCCCTGATAATGCATGCGTCGCACGCTCATGCCGTCGAAGCGGCCATAGACGCCACCGATGGCAATGCCATCGCCCAGCGGCGGCATGTCGGCATACAGGTTGCCGTAAAGCTGGGTGAACAAGGCGGCGAATTCGTCGCTGCGCATGTCGCTGGAGCGGAGCATGAACGGCTTGCGGGTCGTGCCGGGATACACCGTGTTGCACACCTTGTGCCACGAAAAGGGACCCGCACACTATCAACTTCGCATGACAGGCAGGTGACGCCGGCTAGCGGGTTCGCCTGAGTTTTTCTGCCTTCAAGCGCCGGTAGAGGGCCATCATCGGCCGCAGCAGCGCCAGCCGGTCAAATATCGACAGGGCATGCAGGTCGGTGCGCGAAGGCCTCTGGTAGCCCAGGTTCCAGGTGAAGTAGTAGGCCTGGATGTTCTTGTCAGTGTGGATCAGCGTATTGAGGGCCGCGTCATAGTGCATCGGCCCACCGTCCGGGTGCCCGGGCGGGCGCTGCAGAACCTGCGCAAGAAAGTCACGCAGTTTGCCCACGCTCTTGCCATTCACCGCATAGAAGTGCGACAGGTGGATGGGACGATCAACCGGTGCCCAGCCGGGGTTATCGGAATTGCCCTCGCAGGAATGGCCGAGGTAGGCGATGTCCCAGTCCATGCCTTGCAGGGATTCGATGGCCTTTTTGCCAAACGGGCCGATGCGCCGGGAAAACTGGATGTCGTCTTCCATGATGAGGATGTTGTCGACATTCAGGCGCACGGCTTCTTCCAGTATCTGCATATGGCTCATGAAGCAGCCCCGGGCGCCGATGCTGGGGAAGCCCTGTTGGTCGGTGGGCGTCACAGCTGGGAAGAAGCCGATCTTTTCGTCATCGATGTGGAAGCCGTTGCGGGCGAATTCGGCCTCGGTTTCTTCGCGGCGATCCGTTCTGGACGGGATGTTGATGATTCGGGTCCGATCAAAAAAGTCGATCACATTCATCGTTCAGGTCCTTGGCGCAGCCGATCAGAAGGCGAACAGATGGCTGATGAACTGGCCACAAAGGGCGCCAAACACCATGACTGGCAGCACCACCAGCTCCCGCTTGATGCTCAGCATGCCCAGCTGGTGGCTGACCTTGAAGATCAGGAACAGCGTGAAGAAGGTGTGCAGGGCCACGCCCCACAACGCATAGGTCACCCCGCCGATGGCCAGCAGCAACGGCATCAGGGTGAACAGCGCTACCACCCGAATGATGTTGTCCATGGCCATGTACTTGGTCAGCCCGAGGGCCATCCATATCTGTTGCGTCAGGCCGTAGCGCAAGGTGAACAGCGACAACGACAGGATCGCCATCATCTGCCCGGCCTCCTGATACCGGGCGTCATAAAGCCAGTGGATGATCAGCGGGCTGGCAGTGAACAGGAAGCCGCAGGTGAACAGGGTCAGCACATCGAAGATCAGCCTGAAACGGAAATACAGGTGGCGCAGGCGGTCCATGTCACCGGTCCTGGCCGCCTCGCTGAAGGCCGGCAAGGCCACTGCCCCGGCCAGCCGCTGCAGGCTGAGCTGGAAGGCTGCCAGAATGCCCACCGCAATCGAATACACCCCCAGCTGCGCCACCGTCATGCTGCCGCCGAACCAGATCCGGTCCCCCTGCATGGCCAGTACGCCGACCGCAGACGACAGGAACACCCAGCGGCCGTAGTTGACGATCTCGCGCAGCGCGGCCGGGTCCCATTGCGGGCGGTCCTTGTGGCCTGGGAAGATCAGGTGGCTGAGCACCGTGGTGACCAGGGTCGAGACCAGACCCGCAGCCACCAGCGCCCAGATGGACCGCGTGAGGTAGCCGATCACCAGCATCACCACCAGGCCGGCGATTTGCGACACCAGCTCGACCAGCACCACCTTTTTCTGCTGGAAGGTGCGGATGGCCACATCGATCTTGGTCGACTGGAAGGCAAAGATGATCGCGAAAAAGCCAGTGACAGCCAGCACCGCAGGCAACTCCGGGGCGGCGTAGGTGGAATGTGCCGGCCACATTGCAAAGTGCTGGGACACCCAGGAGGCCAACGCCACCAGTTGCATCACCACGAACAGCCCAAGGCCGCGAATGATCTGCAGCGACCAGATCGTGTTGAGGAACAGCGGCTCGTCGCCGCGGGGGCTCTGGATGATGTTCTGCCGCAGGCCGACATCGGACAGCAACAGCAGCAACACCGAAACCGTGGTGGCAATGGCCATGAGGCCGAACATCTCTGGCAACAGCAAGCGGGTGATGATCAGGTTGCCGCCCAGGCGTATGACCTGGGAGGCCACGATGGAGCCGATATTCAGCGCCCCAGCCAACAACACGCGTTTGCGAAGACTTTGCGAGGACGACAGATCGATCGTAGACATGGCACCCACTGACCCGGCTTTTAAGACGTTACTATAGTCTCAATCTGCCATGCTGCTAATGCGTGGCTGCCGATGGCGGCGATCCTGCCTTGGGCCAGGGTCAGGAACCTATCGGCTACACTGCTGGTCCTTGACGAGAGCGGACGGCCCCGCGCAATTTGGCTGCCGATAGCGCCCATGGCTTTCACGAGATTGCATCGTTGACCCCTTCAAAGCCCCTCGCCTCACATCACCGTGCCCTGGACTGGCTGAATTTCTTCCTGGCCGACGTACGCGACGGCCTGGGGCCGTACCTGGCCATCTACCTGCTTGCCGTGCACCAGTGGCAAGCAGCTAGCATCGGCCTGGTGATGAGCTTGGCGGGCATCGTCGCGCTGCTGGCGCAAACGCCGGCCGGAGCGTTGATCGACAGCACCAGGGCCAAGCGCGCGGTGGTGGTGATCGCCGCCCTGCTGGTGACCGGCAGTTGCCTGCTGCTACCCTGGATCTCGTCGTTCGCCGGGGTAGCCTTGACCCAGACGGTCGCGGCCCTGGCAGGCTCGGTGTTCGCGCCAGCGATTGCCGCCATATCGCTTGGCATCACCGGCCCGAAGGCATTCACCCGCCGGGTCGGGCGCAACGAAACGTTCAACCACGCCGGCAATGCCTGCTCGGCGCTGCTGGCCGGCGGCCTGGCGTACCTGTTCGGCCCGGTGGTGGTGTTCTACCTGATGGCGGTCATGACCGTGGCCAGCATCGTGGCCACGGTCCGGGTACCCGCTGCGGCCATCGACCACCAACTGGCTCGCGGCCTTGGCCATGGCCCGATGGCGGCTGACCACCCTGCCGGGCTGAAGCTGCTGCTGCACAACCGCACCCTGTTGATCTTCGCCGTGTGCTGCGCGCTGTTTCACCTTGCCAACGCAGCGATGCTGCCACTGGTGAGCCAGAAGCTGTCACAGATTGACCTGCGACTGGCCACCCCGCTCACCTCTGCCTGCATTGTCGCGGCGCAATTGGTGATGGTGCCGATGGCGCTGCTGGTCGGCGCCAAGGCCGAGCAATGGGGGCGCAAGCCGTTCCTGCTGGCAGGCTTTCTCATCCTGCCGATACGGGGTGCGCTTTACCTGGTTTCCGACAACCCGTTCTGGCTGGTAGGCGTGCAATTGCTCGACGGTATTGGCGCGGGCATCTTCGGCGCACTGTTGCCCATCGTGGTCAAGGACCTGACCGAAGGCAGCGGGCGCTTCAATGTCAGCCTCGGCGCGCTGACGGCGACGTTCGGGCTGGGCGCGGCGCTGAGCCCTGGAATCGCCGGGCTGGTGCTGCAGGCCGCTGGCTACGATGCAGCGTTTCTTGCCCTGGCGGCCATTGCCGCAGTCGCCTTCGTGCTGGTGCTGGTGGCATTGCCTGAAACCCGACCAGGCAGCTCACCGCTGCCCTCGACCACGCCTGTCGAGTCAACCTGAACTGCTCGGGAAGCGTGATTGCTGCAGGCAAGCACGCACACCTCCCCCAAAAGGACTAAGGCGCCAGACTCACGCCGTTACAACGCCCCTTCGTGGAGAAATCGCTGATCAGCCGTGCCTTGTCCACCCTCATCAGGATCGTGCAGCCACCCGGATGGGTCACGTCATCCCAGTAGTTGGTATGGACCATCACGTTGCCCTGCATTTCAGCGGTGCTGCCGACGACCTCCTGGCGTACGTAAGTGGTGTCGCGGTACCAACCCAGCTGCACCCCAGCTCCGCCAGGCAAAGGCTCCATGCGCCCGGGCGGGCCGAAGAAGTCAATCGCCTGCTTGGCGTCACGCCCCTGCCATTGATGGCTGGCACGCAGCTCCGGCAGGGTCGGGATACACCCGGTGAGCGTAAGCAGCATCAGGCCGAGCAACCGAATCCGGAGGGTCATCAAGGGCTTTTGCTCAGCATGTCGTCCAACTCTTGCACCGCCTGGCTGTTGGCTTGCACACCCACCAACTGGATGAACATGGCCTGGACAGTTGCGACCATCTGGGTGGGAGGCATCTTGCCAATCGACAGCATCTGATTGCGTGCTCGATTTTCAGGGGCGCAAACGAAGGCGAAGGTGCGCTTCAACCAGTAATCTTTCGGTGCGACCCAGTTGCGGGCATTGGTTTTTACATCCTTCACTGCGCCGTCGAAGCGCCGTATCGCCCGGGCGCTGTCCAGGCGTATCTGGCGCTGTTTACACTTCACCTGTACTTCATAAGCGACGAGGGTTGGATAGGCGGGGTCTTCGAACAGCTGCATGACCTGCGCCGATTGTACGCCACCCGCCTTTTGCAGGATGCCGGCACTGTCGGCAACGTACACTTCGTTGTGCAGACGCTCACCTTTGCCGTAGATGATCCAGTAGTCACCCGGCGCTTGAGCGGCCATGGCCGGGGCGCTGCAAGCCATGGCCAGGATGGCCAACCAGAGGCTTGAGGATAGAAATCTGTCTTTCATGGAAGTCCTGTCCCGATGTCTGTAATCCGGCACGGACTATACGAAAGCTGCCTCGCCAAGGTCGATTAGGACGCTTGTGCTAGTGGCCGAACGCCTGCAGCGCAGGCAATCCTGCATCCGGCGCGCATTCACTGACGGAGGGTGCAGTAACTTCGCGCCTGGAAAAGGCCGGATGACCTTGGATCGGCGCGGACTTGACAGAAACGAAAAAAGGCCCCGAAGGGCCTTCTTTACTTGCCTTACCGAAATACTTCGTCAAGGCCAATTTGGAGCGGGAAACGAGACTCGAACTCGCGACCCCGACCTTGGCAAGGTCGTGCTCTACCAACTGAGCTATTCCCGCGTCGTGATGGGTGCCATTCTAGCGATATCTAAAACGGCGTCAACCCCTTGATTCAAAAAAGTTTTATTTTTGCTCGGAGCCTTCGCGCAGGTGCGGCCAGGCAGCAAGCAGGTAGTGCACCATCGACCAGAGGGTCAGCGCCGCCGCCACCAACAGCAGGCCGTAGCCCAACACGACCCAGAAGCTTACCACCGGCGGGTTGGCCAGCAGGATCACCAGCGCCAGCATCTGCGCCGCGGTCTTCCACTTGCCAAGGCTGGATACCGCCACATGCGCCCGCGCGCCCAGTTCGGCCATCCACTCGCGCAATGCCGAAACGACGATTTCACGGCCGATGATTACCGCTGCCGGCAGGGTCAGCCAGAAGTTGGCGTGCACCTGCACCAGCAACACCAGGGCCACGGCCACCATCAGCTTGTCGGCCACGGGGTCGAGGAAGGCGCCGAAGGGCGTGCTCTGCTGCAGGCGACGCGCCAGGTAGCCATCCAGCCAGTCGGTGGCGGCGGCGATGGCGAACACCGTGCTGGCGGCCATGTAGCTCCAGTGATAGGGCACATAGAACAGCAGGATGAAGATCGGGATGAGCAGGACGCGTAGAACGGTGAGCAGGTTTGGAATATTCATCGGTACGACTGGCTGCGGGTTGAACCCGGCATTCTACTCGCTATGCAGGCTGGCATAAATCGACTCGGCGAGCTTTTTACTGATGCCGGGCGCTTTGGCGATCTCATCGATGCTGGCGCGGTTGAGCTCCTGCAGGCCGCCGAAGTGTTTCAGCAAGTCGCGGCGGCGCTTGGGCCCTACCCCGGCGACGTCCTCCAGGCTCGATGTGCGGCGGGCCTTGCCGCGCCGGGCGCGGTGGCCGGTGATGGCGAAGCGGTGGGCTTCGTCGCGGATCTGCTGGATCAGGTGCAACGCCGGGTTGTCGCCCTTGAGGGTGAATTCATGGGACACGTCGTTGAGGTACAGGGTCTCGAAGCCGGCCTTGCGGGTCACGCCCTTGGCCACGCCGAGCAGGGTCAGGTCGGTGAAGGCCAGCTCCTGCATCACTTCGCGCGCCATGTTCAGCTGGCCCTTGCCGCCGTCCACCAGCAGCACATCAGGCAATTTACCCTCGCCGTCCTTGATCCGACCGTAACGGCGGGTCAGGGCCTGGTGCATGGCGGCGTAGTCATCGCCAGCGGTAACGCCTTCGATGTTGAAGCGACGGTAATCTGACTTTATCGGGCCCTCCGGGCCGAACACCACGCAGCTGGCGACCGTGGCTTCGCCGCTGGAGTGGCTGATGTCATAGCATTCCAGGCGTTGCGGTACCTCATCCAGGCCAAGCACTTCGGCCAGGGCCTCGAAGCGCGCGGCCATGTGCTGGCGGTTGGCCAGGCGAGCATTGAGTGCTTGTTCAGCGTTGGTCACCGCCAGTTGCTGCCAGCGTGCGCGGGTGCCGCGCACCCGGTGGCTGATGCTCAGCTCACGGCCGCGCAGGCTCTGCACGGCTTCGGTGATGGCCTCGAAGTCTTCGTGCACCACATTGACGATCAGCTCGCCGGGCAGCTCGCGCTCGGCGTTGCCCAGGTAGTACTGCGACAGGAACGCAGCCATGACTTCGGCTACCTCCTCCTCGATGCCCACCTGGGGGAAGAAGTTCTTGCTGCCCAGCACCCGGCCACCGCGCACGCTGATCAGGTGCACACAGGCACCGCCGGGGTTGACGAAGGCGGCCACCACATCGACATCGCCGGAGCCGCCTTCGATGTACTGCTGGTCCTGGACCCGGCGCAACAAGGCAATCTGGTCACGCAGCTCGGCGGCCTTCTCGAAATTGAGGGCCATTGCCGCCTTTTCCATGGCTTCGTTGAGTTCGTTGCCCAACTGCTGGCTGCGGCCTTCGAGGAACATCACCGAGTGGCGCACATCCTCGGCATACTCCTCTGGCGTGACCAGCTGGGTGCACGGGCCCTTGCAGCGCTTGATCTGGTACTGCAGGCATGGGCGGGTGCGGTTGGCGAAATAGCTGTCTTCGCACTGGCGCACGGAAAAGGCCTTCTGCAGCAGGCTGAGGCTCTCGCGAATGGCGCCCGCGCTGGGGTACGGCCCGAAATACCGCCCCTTGGCTTTCTTCGCCCCGCGGTGGATGCCCAGCCTCGGGAATTCTCCTTCCGACAGGAACACGTAGGGATAGGACTTATCGTCGCGCAACAGAATGTTGTACGGCGGGCGCCACTGCTTGATCAGGTTCTGCTCGAGCAGCAGCGCCTCGGTCTCGTTGGCGGTGATGGTGGTTTCGACCTGGGCGATGCGCGCCACCAGCGCAGCGGTTTTCGGCGCCAGGCCGGTCTTGCGGAAGTAGCTGGCCAGGCGTTTCTTGAGGTTCTTGGCCTTGCCCACATAGAGCAGCCGCGCCTCGGCGTCGAACATCCGGTATACGCCTGGGCGACCACTGCAGGTCGCCAGGAACGCGCTGGCATCAAAGACTTGTGACATGAAGGATTAGAGGCTTGCGTCAACCATACCGTGGCGAACGGCCAGCAAGGTCAATTCGACATCGCTGGTGACCGAGAGTTTTTCGAAGATCCGATAGCGGTAAGTATTGACGGTCTTGGGCGACAGGCACAACTTGTCGGAGATGATCTGCACTTTCTGGCAGCCGACAATCATCAGGGCGATCTGGATTTCCCGTTCCGACAACGCGTCGAACGGCGACGCTTGCGGCTGGAACGACTTCAGCGCCAGCTGCTGGGCAATCTGCGGGCTGATATAACGCTGGCCGGCAAAAGCCAGGCGGATGGCCTGGACCATTTCGTCGAGGCCGGCGCCCTTGGTCAGGTAACCGGCGGCGCCGGCCTGCATCAGGCGGGTGGGGAACGGGTCCTCTTCACACACGGTAACCGCCACCACCTTGATGTCGGGGTGACTGCGCAGCAGCTTGCGGGTGGCCTCCAGGCCGCCGATCCCGGGCATCTTCACGTCCATCAGGACGACGTCAGGTTTCAGTTCGCGGGCGAGTTTCAGCGCCGACTCGCCCGAATCCGCCTCACCCACCACCTGCAGGCCGTCGATATCAGCCAGCATGCGAGTAATACCGGTTCGAACCAGATCGTGATCGTCGACCACTAGAACCCTAATCAAGCAGACACCTCGTCAACAGGGCGATTGGATCCCGCCACCTTAACAAAATTTTTCACGGCGGACCTAGCGTAAAACTTCCTACAGAAACGTCTGACGCTCATGACGCGGCTGTCGTGCCACTTCCCCCGCACTGCCCTCACCCACCAGGCGCCCCAGCAGATGCCACAACGCCGCCTTGTCAGCCGCCGGCAACCGCCGGAACGCGCCCAGCAGACCGGTTTCATCTGCCGACAGGCTTTCCAGCGGCGCCGGAGTGCGCTCCCCGCTGAGCACATACAGCGCATCCACGCCCTTGGTCGCCAGCGCTGCCAGGTAATCCGCCCGAGGCGTGCGCTCGCCACTTTCGTATTTGCCCTGAGCGTTGGGTTCGACGCCGCCGATATCACCAAATACCCGCTGGGTCATGCCCAGCCGTTCACGCTCTTCTCGCAGCCGTGGGCCGATTCCTTTCATATGGCGTTCTCCTTGTTCCTGTGCCGTCATGGGCTACCTGCTCACAATCCCGAGAGCAGCTGCAGACTGTGCGGTCACTATGCCCATCGCCGACCTTCGTCGCAAGCCAGTATTGCGCCACCACCGCGACCTGGGAGGCCTTGATTTACAGGGATCTTAGCCGTCCCAGCGGTGTAGTTCAGGCCGACCAAGCCGAGGGAGGAACCAGCAGAACGCCACGTCCTTGGCGTCACTTTACCGCCATTCATGGCGCTATCAATTTTTTGACGCCCAACTAACAACAACTTTAAGTTATTGATTTTTAAGAGTTTTTAAACTTTAACAAGCACCAATTAAATTAATTTCAAATAACCCAATATCAGCGCTTGCAATAAAATTAAAAACGCCCTTAGGCTGTAAAAAGACCACTAAGAAACAGCCTGCAACGCCATTTCGAGCGCGGCTTACTTCTGCGCGTCTGCCATTCGACAACTTCATGAACGATGTATCTCGGCCGGCTTTGCCGTGCCCCAGGGAGAGGGACGTATGAACATCAGTATCTTTGGACTTGGCTATGTAGGCGCAGTCTGCGCGGGGTGCCTGTCGGCCCGCGGCCATCACGTGCTGGGGGTGGACATTTCTCCGGCAAAAATCGAACTGATCAACCAGGGCAAATCGCCGATTGTCGAGCCAGGCCTGGAACAACTGCTGCAGGACGGTGTCAGCACAGGCCGCCTGCGCGGCACCACCGACGTGCAGGCAGCGATCCTCGCCAGCGACCTGTCGCTGCTGTGCGT
The DNA here is from genome assembly GCF_002759075.1 of Pseudomonas sp. 382. NCBI lineage: Bacteria > Pseudomonadati > Pseudomonadota > Gammaproteobacteria > Pseudomonadales > Pseudomonadaceae > Pseudomonas > Pseudomonas sp. 382. Next base: position 69,749 of record NZ_PEMX01000019.1, on the reverse strand, counting down.
CGGCACCCCGAGCAAGAAGAACGGCGACCTGGACCTGGTGTACATGGAGGCGGTCTGCCGGGAAATCGGCACCGCCCTGCGCGACAAGGCCAACCGCCACACCGTGGTGGTCCGCAGCACCGTGCTGCCAGGCACGGTAAAGAACGTGGTGATCCCGATCCTGGAGCAATACTCGGGTAAAAAAGCCGGCGTCGACTTCGGCGTGGCGGTCAACCCGGAATTCCTCCGCGAAAGCACGGCCATCCAGGACTATGACTTCCCGGCCATGACGGTGATCGGCGAACTGGACAGCCAGTCGGGTGACCTGCTCGAGTCGCTGTACAACGGCCTTGAGGCACCGGTGATCCGCAAGTCGATCGAAGTCGCCGAGATGATCAAGTACACCTGCAACGTGTGGCACGCGACCAAGGTCACCTTCGCCAACGAGATCGGCAACATTGCCAAGGCTGCCGGCGTCGATGGCCGCGAGGTGATGGATGTGGTGTGCCAGGACCACAAGCTCAACCTGTCCCGCTACTACCTGCGCCCGGGCTTCGCTTTCGGCGGCTCGTGCCTGCCCAAGGACGTGCGCGCCCTCACCTACCGCGCTGCCAGCCTGGATGTGAAGGCGCCGCTGCTCGACTCGCTGATGGCCAGCAATGCCTCGCAGGTGCAAAACGCCTTCGACCTCATCGAGCGCCAGGACAAACGCAAGATCGCCCTGCTGGGCCTGGCCTTCAAGGCCGGCACCGACGACCTGCGCGAAAGCCCGCTGGTGGATCTGGCCGAGCGCCTGATCGGCAAGGGCTACCAGTTGCACATCTTCGACGAGAACGTCGAATACGCCCGCGTGCACGGGGCCAACAAGGAGTACATCGAAGCGAAGATCCCCCATGTTTCGTCGCTGCTGCACAGCGACCTGCAGCAGGTGATCGATGACGCCGAGGTGATCGTCCTGGGCAACAACGACCCACGCTTTGCCAGCGCCCTGCAAAGCGGCCACGGCAAGCAGGTGATCGACCTGGTCGGCTTCATGCCCGGCCTGAGCGACAGCCACAGCCAAGGCATCTGCTGGTAACCGACCCGGCACCCACCGCGCACCACCTGCCATTGGCCCAGGCCTCGGCGGGGTGGCGCGCGGGCACCGCAAAAACAGGAGTCAAGCCGACATGGATCGACAGCAACCGCCCTTCGTGGCCCCCGGTTACCTGCGCGCAGGCGCCAGCTTCTTCGGCTGGGCGTGCCTCGCCGGGTTGATTGCGCTGGCGTCGGAAATGGTCGCGCCGCAGTACCTGGACCCGGACCACCACCTGTTCATCTTCATCATCGGCACGCTGGGCATGTGGCGCTACGGCAATGCCGTGGTCCACTACCTGCGCGGCATGTACTTCCTGCACTGGAAGTTTCCGCGCCTGCGTCGTCAGGTCGAGCGCCTGGGCGATGCTGCGCTGCCCTCGCACATGTTCATGGTGGTGACCAGCTTCCGCATCCCGACCACCACCACCTTCAAGGTCTACCAGTCGGTGTTCCAGGAAGTGCAACGGCTGAACGTGCCCTGCACGGTCATCGCGTCGATCGTCGAGAAAGGCGACGAGACCTTCATCAAGCAGATCATGCGCAACGAGGTCAAGGACCGTGACGACATCAAGCTGGTGATCGTCCGCGCCCGGGGCACCGGCAAGCGTGACGGCCTGGCCCATGCCTTCCGCGCGTTGTCGCGGCAGATGCCGCTGAGTGACGCCGTGGTCGGCGTGGTCGACGGCGACACCATGATGCTGCCTGGCTGTGTCGAGCGAGCGGTCAAGCTGTTCGCCGTGCTGCCAGACGTGGGCGGCCTGACCACCAACGAATTCTGCGAAGTCGAGGGCAGCCGCTGGATGCGCCAGTGGCACTCGATGCGCTTCGTCCAGCGCCACATCAACATGTGCTCGATGGCGCTGTCGCACCGGGTGCTGACCCTGACCGGGCGGCTGTCGTTCTTCCGCGCCGAAGTGATGACCGACCCCGAGTTCATCCGCGACGTCGAGGCCGACTTCCTCGAACACTGGCGCCTGGGCCGCTTCCAGTTCCTTACCGGGGACGACAAGTCGAGCTGGCTGAGCCTGATGCGCGCTGGCTGGAATACCTTCTACGTGCCCGACAGCCATACCCTGACCGTCGAGCATCCGCCCAGCGACAGCTTCTGGATCGCCACCCGCCAGCTGATGTTCCGCTGGTACGGCAATTCGCTGCGGCAGAACTTCCGCGCCACTGCCCTGCTCGGCCGGGCCCGCCTGGGGCTGTTCACCCTGTACGTGCTGCTCGACCAACGCGTGTCGATGTGGACCTGCCTGATGGGCCTGACCGCCTCGGTGGTGGCCGGCCTGGTGTTCGGTATCCAGTACCTGCTGGTGTACCTGTTCTGGGTGCTGATCTCGCGCAGCCTGGTGACTGTGCTGTTCGTCTTCGCCGGCCACCCGGTCAGCCCGATGTACCCCTTCGTTCTTTATTACAACCAGATCGTCGGTTCGCTGATGAAGGTCTACGCGATGTTCCACATGGACCAGCAAAGCTGGACGCGACAGAAGACCACCCTGGCCACTGGCAGCGTCGACTTCGACGCCAGCCTCAACCGCTGGTCCTCGAAGGCGATGCTGTGCTCGTCGATCGCGATCTTCTTCGGGGTCATCACCGTTCTCCTAGAACTCTCGCAACGTTAAGGAAAGGCGCCTGCACATGAGTACCACGAACATTCCCGCGGCCCCGGGCAAGACAGCGGCCAACATCGTCCACGAGGCGGTCGACGAGCGCCAGTACGTGCGCACCCGGATGAACGCACGGGTGCGCCTGGCCAGTGCCGGCCAGGCCCCGTTCGAAGTCGCCCTGCAGGATATTTCCCTGGGCGGGCTGGGCCTGATCCACGACGCGCCGCTGAACGTCGGCACCCTGTACGACGCCTCGATCCGCTTGCGCCTGAACCAGGTCGACCTGAACATCGACAGCAAGATCCGCATCGTCTCCCAGCGTGGCAGCGAAGTGGGCGCGCAGTTCGTCGAACTCGATGCACAGAAGCGCGACATCCTGCGCTACCTGATCAGCGCCTATATGTCCGGCGAGATCGCCGACATCAACGGCCTGTTCAATGTCATGCAGCGCGAGAACTACATCAAGGAACGCAAGCACAAGTACGCCAGCGCACGCACCCCGGGCGCCCGCCTCAAGGCCCTGACCGGCACCTTGCTGTACACCGCCGCTGGCATCGCCGCGCTGGCCTTCGTCGGCTACAAGGGCTACCTGCTGTTCTTCCGCATCCCGGCGCTGCAGGCCCAGGTGGCGACCAACGCCCAGGTCATCAGCATGCCCGACAACGGCTATGTGAAGTACCTGCTGCCCGCCGGCGCCACCGAAGTGCAGGCCGGCCAGCCGCTGGCCAGCATCTCCACGCAGCTGGCCACCAGTTTCACCAGCCCGGCCGACATGAAGGCGGTCGCCGACCTGTCGCCGGGTGACCTGCAGACCCTGCTCGGCCGCGCCACCATCGAGACCGTGATCAACAGCCCGTGCGATTGCACGGTCTACTACCCGAACCAGCGCCTGGACGGCTACGGCTATAAAGAAGCCGCGCTGATGCACCTGCTGCCCAGGGACCAGGGCCTGTTCGTACGCGCCAATGTGCCGTTCGACAAGCTCGCCGATGTCGACCGGGTGAAGTCGGTGGACATGCAGGTGTTCGGCCTCGACCAGCACTACAGTGGCAAGGTGGTCGACGCACGGGTCGATGAGGTCAACCGCAACCTGGCGCTGACCATCCAGCCTGACAGCCCGTTGCCGGCGGCGGCCTACCAGAAAGCGGTAGCGGTCGACCTGTTCATGGGCCTGCCGTTCGGCGCAGCGCGCTAAACGGCCGAGGACGATGACGCCATGACCGCCAATATGCCCCCACGCCTGCTGCTGGCTGGCCTGGCCCTGGCCTGCGCCAGCTCGGCCAGCGCCGGGCAGAGCCTGGAGCAGATCCGTTACGCGCTGTACAAGGACCCGTCGGCCGAGGTCACCACCGACCTGCGCGAACTGGCTGCCCGTGGCGACCTGGCCAGTACCCTGCTGCTGGGTGATGTGCTGGCCGGGCGCGAAGATGCCAGCCGCGCAGAAGTGGTGGCGCTGTATCAGAAGGCCTTTGCCGACGGCCATGGCATGGTCCCGGCACTGGCTTCGCTGGCCCGCCTGATCGACCGCACCCCGAGCCTGCGCGAGACGCTGCGGCCGTGGATGGCCCAGGCACTGACGCGCTACCCGGCCAACCTCGACCCACGCAACACCAGCACCACGCTGGAAGTGTTCCTGACCTACCCGGAGCTGGTCGACACCGCCCAGGCGGCGCAGTTGCTGGCCCTGTACGAACAGGCCTGCCTGCTCAACTGCCGCCCCGAGCTGTACCACGCCGTGCTTGCCGAACGCCAGGGCGACCGTGCCAGCGCCGAGCGCTGGTATCGCCAGGCGGTGCGCGTGGACGTGCGCGCCCTGGACCGCTACTACGCGTTCCTCGGCGAACAGCAGGACCGCCTGTTCCCGCCCTTCGCCGACCAGCTCGAGCCTGAACGCGAGCAGTTGCCGGTGGAGATCATCCACCGCGTCGCCGCGCTGCTCGACAGCATCACCAGCGTGCAGCGCGCCGAACAGGAAGCCGACCGCTACGACAACCAGGCCAGCGCACCTGGCGCCGAAAAGCTGCCACCGACGCCCGAGCAACAGGCGCGAGAAAAGGCGCAGGACGACGCACTGAACCTGGCTACCGCCCGCGTCCAGCGCTGGCGCGATGTGGCCGTGGCCCGTGGCTTCGTGCCGGCCATGGTGTCCAAGGCCAACTACATGATCTCCAACCCGACCGAACACAACGCCGAAGAAACCCAGGCGCTGATCGACCAGGTGCGCGAGCGCGAACCCACCCGGGCCAAGGCCTTGCAGGCGCAGTTCTACATGGTCAACAACTGGTTGACCCTGGACCCGGACAAAGCCCGCGCCCTGATCGAGGAACTGCGCGCCAGCGGCTACCCCGGTGCCGGCCTGCTGCTGGGTGAGTACTACAGCAAGGGCGTCGAAGACCAGCCTGACCAGGAAAAGGCCTTGGCGCTGTTCCAGGCCGAAGCCGACAAGGGCAACACCGCCGCCTGGTACCGCATGGCCACCCTGCACGCCTACGGCCGTGCCCTGTGCCACGACCCGGTCAAGGCCTACACCTATGCCCGCGTCGCCCTCGACCTGGGTGAACGCAGCGCGCGCAGCCTGATCAGGCGCCTGGAAAAGACCCTGCCAAAGGATGATATCGAGCGTGCCCTGGCCGCTCGCAACGGGCTGTTCAAGGAGGCCACCCTGTGAAAGCGCATCACCCCCTGTTCGGCGCCCTGCTGGCCCTGGCGCCGCTGCCGGCGGCGTTCGCCGCAGAAGAAATCACCGGCCCCGAGGCCGACAGCAATGAACCGGTGCGCGTCACGGCACTGGATGGCAGCGAGCCGGTGATCACCTCGGAAGTGTTCAACAAGCTCACCGTACAGACCGGCTACGGCCCTGAAGACTCCCAGGTCGGCAGCGACCGCGAGATGTTCTACAGCCTGCGTTACGAGCCGTCGTTCGCTTGGTATTCGCCGGAAAAGCGCTGGGCCAAATGGATGGTCTATGGCCGCCTGTGGTTGAACTATGACTCCAGCCAGTCGAGCAACCTGACCAACGAAGCGTCCAACGCCAACGAACGCGAGCAGCCCGAAGGCTGGTACGCCGAACTGCGCGAGTTGTACGTCAAGCGCAACCTGATCGGCGACGACCCGCGCTTCTCTGCATCGTTCGGCCGCCAGCGCTTCTATGACGACTATGGCATCTGGTGGGATGACAGCCTCGAGTCGCTGCGTTTCAACTATCAGGACACCTTCAGCGAGGGGTTCTTCGCCGTCGGGCAGAAGTTCCATAACTACAACACCGACGTCAACCGCCTGGCCGACAGCGAGGAGCGCACCACCTACCTGATGGGCCAGTACGCCTACCGCTGGAGCCAGAACAACCAGGTCGGTGTGCGCCTGATGCACGAGAACGACCACAGCGGCCACGACGCCGACGACCGCTACGACTTCAAGGGCATGCGCTACGGGCTGTTCTTCAAGGGCGACAACCTCGCCTACCCGGTGCTCAGCGACTACCACCTGGAACTGGCGGCGCTGGACGGCAAGATGGACAACACCGACGGCAACGGCGTCACCAGCACCGGCCACAGCAGCAAGGGCTGGGCGGTCCTCGGCGAACTCGGCAAGCGCTTTGACGATCTGGCCTGGACTCCGCGCGTGGCACTGCGAGGGGGCCTGACCGACAAGCCCGGCGACGAGAACGACGGCTTCCGCCTGAACGCCATCCAGTCCGACCGCATCACCCGCACCGGCTCCTACAGCACGCGCCTGACCAGCTCGTTCGTCGCCCTCGACCTGCGCAACCTGAGCTACTACGGCTTTGCCGTGGAGACCCGCCCCACCCCGCGCAGCGCGCTGGACCTGCGGGTGACCCAGCTGGACCTGCGCGATGCCGACGGCACCTTGCCGATCCGCATGAACGGCGACCAGCGTTCGCAGCGCAATCGCGCCATCAACCAGGGCAGCAATGGCAACGGGCGCAATGTCGGGCAGATGGTCGACCTCAACTACTACTGGAAGATGTTTCCGGTGGCTATCGATGGCAAGCACCTGGACGTCAACGCGCTGGTCAGTGCCAGTTACCTCAATGCCGGCAGTGCATTGCAAACCGGTGATGACTACCAGCTGAGCGTCGGCGTGGTGATCAGTTACTAAGGAAGGGCCGTGCCATGATCTTCGCCTCCAATGTGTTCCTGTTCCTGTATCTGCCGCTGTTCCTGGCCGTGTATTTCCTGGCCAAGGCGCAGTGGCGTTCGACGGTGATCGTGGCCGCCAGCTACATTTTCTACGCCTGGTGGCGGCCGGACTTCCTCCTGCTGTTCGTCGGCATCACCTATTGGAATTACTGGTTCGGCCTGCGCATCAAGGCACGCCTGGATGCCGGCGACAAGCGCCTGGCCCTGCGTCTGCTGTGGGTCGGAGTGGCCGGCAACCTGTCGACCCTGGGCTACTTCAAGTACGCCAACTTCGGCGCCGAGGTGCTGGCCTTGCTGCTGGCGCCGCTGGGCATCAACACCTGGACGCTGGAAAACATCTTCCTGCCGCTGGGCATCTCGTTCTACGTGTTCCATGCCCTGAGCTACATCGTCGACATCTACCGCAAGGACGCGACGCCAACCCGCAACTTCATCGACTTCGCCGCTTTCGTCGCGCTGTTCCCGCACCTGGTGGCCGGGCCGATCCTGCGCTACAGCCAGCTGGCGCCGCAGCTGCGCGAGCGTAGCCATTCGCTGGAGCTGTTTTCGCTGGGCGTGTGCCGCTTCATGCTCGGCTTCATCATGAAGGTGCTGATCGCCGACCGCCTGGCCCCGATCAACGTGCTGTTCGTCAGCGAAGGCACGCTGCAGTTCAGCGATGCCTGGTTCGGCCTGGTGATATCCACCCTGCAGTTGTACTTCGACTTCGCCGGCTACAGCCACATGGCCCTGGGCCTGGCGCTGATGATGGGCTTCCGCTTCCCGGAGAACTTCAACCAGCCCTACGTGGCGCAGAGCATTACCGAGTTCTGGGCACGCTGGCACATGACCCTGGCGCATTTCCTGCGCGACTACGTGTACATGCCGCTGGTGCGCAAGCGCGTGGCCGGCGCCTTGCCGGCGCTGATCTGGACCATGCTGCTGTCGGGCCTGTGGCACGGCGCGAGTTTCGCCTTCATCTGCTGGGGGCTGTTCTTCGGCGTGGGCATGGTCATCGAACGCAAGTTCAACCTGGCGACCAAGGTCACCACGCCCTACCACCCAGGCCGCAACCTGCGCACCGGGGTGCTGATCCTGCTGAGCATGCCGCTGTTCTTCACCATGGACCTGCGCCACAGCATCGACATCTACAAGGCACTGTTCGGCTTCAACGGCTTCGGCTCGCTGGAACTGTACGTGCTCGGTGCCTCGAAAATGGCCATGGCCTTTGCCCTGGTGGCGCTGGCCTGGCTGGTGCTGGCCGGGATCAACAACGTGCGTTTCTACGCCGGCAACAAGGAAGGTTATTTCATGCGCCACGTGGGCGCGCTGCACAGTGTGCTGCTGTGGGGCGGCTTTCTGCTGGCGCTCAGCAGCCTGGCGGCCAACTCGTTCTCACCCTTCCTGTATTTCCAGTTCTAGGAGCCTGCCATGTACCCGGTGATGAATTCGGCCAGCAAGGCCAATGGCATTCTGTTCGCGGTGGTGCTGGCGGCGATGTTCATCTATTCGCTGCCGCCGGTGTTCAGCTTTGCCCGCACCTCGACCGACACCTGGAACCTGTTCGTCGATGGCAAGCTGCTGCGTAAGTTCGAGCAGGCCTACGACAGGCGCTTCTTCCTGCGTGAGCCGTCGGTGGAACTGTGGGCCGATGCCCAGTTTTACTTGTTTGGCGAAGGCACCAAGGGTGTGGTGCTGGGCAAGGATGGCTGGCTCTACACCAACCAGGAATACCGCGTGCCCAACGACCTTGACGCCAACGTCGCCAGCCAACTGGAACAAATCGCCAAGGTCCGCACGCAACTGGCCGAGCACGGCAAGCAGTTGGTGATCCTGCCGCTGCCGATGAAGCTGGATGTGTACGCGGCGCATGCCGAGCATGCCTTCGACCCACGGGTGACCAGCCTCTACGACCACTTCGTCGGTGAGCTGCAAAACCGCCATCTGGACGTGGTGCCGCTACGCGCCGCGTTCCTCGCCAACCTCGAAGGCCCGCCGCTGTTCCTCAAGTCCGACACCCACTGGAGCCCGGAAGGCGCGCGGCTGTCGGCCTACGAACTGGCACGCCAGCGCCCGCAACTGCTGGGCGACCAGGTGTACGTGTCGCGCAAGGCCGGTGAGAAGAGCATCAAGGGCGACCTGATGAATTACATCCAGTTCGACCATGCGCGCCTGGCGCCGCAGTTCGGCCCCAACCCGATCGCCTTGTACGAAACCCTCAAGGCCAAACAAGGCGCCGACGACCTGTTCGCCGAGGCAAACCAGAGCCTGCTGCTGGTCGGCACCAGCTACAGCAAGATCGACGACTGGAACTTTGTCGGCTTCCTCAAGGAGGCACTCAACCGCGACCTGTTGAGCATTGCCGTGGAAGCCCGCGGCCCGTTCGAGGCGATGAGCCAGTTCCTTGCCAGTGACGAGCTGGCCAACACGCAGATCGACACCGTGGTCTGGGAATTCCCCCTGCGCACCTTGCTCGCCCACCGCCCCGGCTCGCTCAGCCGCAGCGCGGCGCCCCAGCATTTCTGACGATTCAAGGAGAGCCTGATGAAACTTGCCCCACTGTTCACCGCCATCGCCCTGGCCGCTGCCAGCCAGGCTGCGCTGGCCGCCGAAGGCAACGCCGACCTGTACGATGCCGTGGCCCCGGCCGACTCGGCGTTCGTCCGGGTGCTGAACCTGTCCGACCGCAACATCGACGTCACCCTCAGCGGCAAGGTCAACCCGCAACGGGTTGCCGCCGGCCAGCTCAGCGGCTACCGCTTCACCCCTGCCGGCCCGCACAAGATCGCCGTCGGCAGCCAGTCGATCGAACCGCAGCTAAAGGCCAACGCGGCCAGTACGGTGGTCTACGACGGCAAGCAGCTGAAACTGATCAGCGACAAGTATGTCAACGAGCCGAAGAAGGCGCAGATCGCCTTCTACAACCTGACCGCCAACCAGGCGACGCTGAAAACCTCCGATGGCAAGCATGACGTGGTCGAGGCCATTGGCAATGGCGAGACCGGCACGCGCATGGTCAATGAGATCAAGATCGACTTCGCCGCCTACCAGCAGGACACCAAGGTCGCCAGCTTCGACGAGCAGTTCCTCAAGAAGGGCCGCTCGTACAGCTATGTGCTGCTGCCCGGCAACCGCAGCATGACCATCGCCAACAGCATCGACCCGACCGAGTGATGAATGCCCTGCAAGGATGAATGGCACATGAAGACCCTTGTTCCTTTTGGCCTGAGCGCTGCCCTGGCCTTGTTCAGCCTGCCCGGCCAGGCCGCGCAGCCGGCCCAGGCTGCCCAGGTGGCCGGGCCTGGCTGCGAGAACCTGCAGTGCATGGTTTGCCCGGCCTTGAGCGACCCGCAACGCTATGCCGAGGGGCGCATGAAACTGATGCGCGAGATCGTGCCTGGCAAGGACCGCTGGCTGTTCCGCTCGGCCGTCGACCTGACCAATGACTTCGGCATCCCCGCGCCGATGCGCCCGGAGTTTGCCCGCCTGATGCAGGCGTTCGAGCGCCAGGGCATCCATGTGGCCATGGCGATCCAGCCCACCCGCGGGCTGATGCACCGCGACAAGCTGTTCGCCGACCAGTTGCACGGTTTCGACTATGCCCGCGCCAGCAACAACCTTGCCGCCTATCTCGGCCAGTTGCGCCAGGGCGGCGCGGTGGTGGCGCCGATGATGCAGCTGGTGCAGCAACCGCCGAAGGGCGAGTACTTCTTCCGCCGCGACCACCACTGGACACCCACCGGCGCCGAAGCCACGGCGAAACTGATGGCCGAGGAGATCCGCCGCCAGCCGTTCTATGCCGGGCTGACCAAGAAGGCGTACCGCACCGAGCCGGGCGTGATGGTGCCCAAGGACGGCACCATGAACCTGGCGCTGAGCAGCATCTGCGGCAACAACTATGGTTTCCAGTACGTGCGTGGCTACCAGACCATCCCGGTGGCCGCAGGCGCCGACGCGCTGTTCGACGAGGCACCGGACCCGGAAGTGATCCTGGTCGGCGACAGTAACGCCGCTGCCCGTGAGGACGAGAGCAAGCAGTTCAACTTCGACGGCTACCTGAAGCAGTACCTGAATGTCGACATCCTCAACTACGCCCTGCCTGGGGTGGGTGAAGATGGCTCGCTGCTGGAGTACCTGTTGTCCAGCGACTACAAGCCCAAGGCGCCGCCCAAGCTGATCGTCTGGGAGCTGCCGGCCAACTACCGGCTCGATTCGCCGCTGATGTATCGCCAGCTGGTGCCGGCAGTCCAGGGTGGGTGCTCGGCAAACAGGGAAGTACTTGGCTCGAAACTGCAGCGCCCGGCGTTGCAGGTGGGCGAGCGCATCGAGCTGCTGAGCAATGCCGGCAGCGGGCGCCAGGCGCTGTCGAAAGGCTTTCTCGACATTCGCCTGAGCGACAAGAACGTCAAGGACTTCTACATCATCGTCTATTACGACAATGGGGCGCGGGACAAGGTGTGGTTCCGCCGCGAGGCGGCGGTGACCGGTGGCCAGTACTACCTGGAGCTGAGCAAGGCACCGGAGTTTGCCGGGGCCAACCTGTTGTCGGTGTTCATGGAGCCGACCAAGGCCGGGACTGTGGCGACCGATGTGGAGACCCGGCTATGTCTGTAATACCGCTGATTGGGTCCGCGTTGCGGCCCTTCGCGGGCACGCCCGCTCCCACACCGACCACCTCAACCTCACAAATCCCTGTGGGAGCGGGCATGCTCGCGAAGGGCTGCAAAGCAGCCCCGGTCCTGCTCATGATGTTTCTGATGAGCCCACTGACACAGGCGGCGCAATCCATCTGGCCCGCCCACAGCACTCCGCAGTCGGCCATGATCGCCGACTACCGCACCCTCTCCTGCACCAGGGAACCGCCCGCGCCCTACACCGGCAGCTTGCGCCTGGAAAGCAAGTACGACCAGCGCGACGCCAGCAAGTCGACCCTGCGCAGCAGCCCCGACGCCAACAGCGAGCAGATCGCCAAGCAGGTCAAGCAGTTCGTCGGTGGCCTGATCTACGCCAGCAAACGCTTCCAGGGCGCCAAGAAACCTCAGGACGCCAACATGGCCCTGGCCTGCCAGGACCAGTGGCTGCAACACTGGGCCGAAGCCGGCGCCCTGCTCAACCCGGATGCCAGCGGCACCGGCATGGCCGCGCGCAAATGGGCGCTGGCGGCCATGGCCGGTGCCGTGCTGCTGACCCAGTCGGCCGCCGACGGCAAGCTGCAACTGAACGAAACGCAGCGCAGCTGGTTCACCCGCCTCGGCGAGCAGGTGATCCGTGAGTACGACCCGCGCCGCAGCACCAGCGGTGTGTACTTCAACAACCACGACTACTGGGCAGCCTGGGCCGTGGCCGCCACCGGCATGCTGGTCGGCCGCGACGACTTCATCCAGTGGGCCGACGGCAACCTGCGCCGTGCCCTGGCCCAGGCCGTGCGCGCCAACAACGGTAACTACGCCTATCTGCCGCTGGAAGTGGCGCGCAGCAAGCTGGCGGCCAACTACAGCCAGTACGCCCTGGTGCCGCTGGTGCTGCTGGCCGAGTCGGCACGTGCCAATAACCTGCCGTGGAGCCACGACGACCAGCAGACCCTCGACCAGCTGGCCAGCTTCGCTGCCCGCACGGTGCTCGCCCCAGGTGAGCTGCCCGAACTCAAGGGCCAACCCCAGGCGGACGTGGCACCCTACAAACTGGCCTGGCTGATCCCGTTCCTGCAACGCAACCCCGGCCATGCACTGGCGCGCCAGCTGTACGACAGCGAAGACGGCGAGGTGGACAACTACAGCCAGCTCGGCGGCCCGATCAAAGCGTTCTACCCCCCATTGCCCGGATCAAGGAGCTGACCCATGGCTGCCCTCGCCCGCTTTTCCCTCACTTGCCTGGCCGCCTTGTGCCTGGCCGGCGCTGCCCACGCCGCCAGCCAAGCGCTGCCGGTCAACCAGACCATGGACACCCTGCCCGGTGAGCAACGCCAGCTCAAGGTCGAGCAGCTGCGCCAGCAGGTGCGCCAGGCCGTGGCCTTCCAGCAGGCCGAGCGGCCACGCCCGGCCGGGCGCGCCAGCGTCAGCCTGCAGCCAATGTTCTCGTCCCAGGCCGGCAGCTGGCCGTTCGAGCCATTCGTCAACAATGGCCTGTTCCGCGCCATCGCCGGTTACCAGGCGCACCACCCGCAAGTGGTGATGCTGCGCGGTGGCAGCATCACCCTGGCGCAGTTGCACGACGCCCTGAATGATCCACGCATCCTCAAGCGCTACAAGGACGGCTACCTGCTCAGCTACCCGCTGATGATCGCCAGCGATGCCGGACTGGTGCTCGAAGGCACCAGCCTGTACCTCTCGAGTTTCTCCGGCACGGCGCTGATCAACCAGGGCTGGCTCGGGCTCAACCAGTCCAGCCTGGAGAGCATGGCCGGCGACAAGCCGGGCAGCACCGACCGGGCCTGGCGGCCGTTCGTGGTGGCCTGGGCCGGCAGCCATACCCAGGTGATCGGCTCGACGCTCAAGCGCCTGGGCTACAACGCCAACCTCTCCCGTGGCCTGACCACCGCCTTGAGCACCCAGCAGGCGGCCAGCACGCGCCCGGCCACGCTGATCATCCGCGACAGCCAGTTCAGCGAGATGTCCAGCGCGGTGGAGCTGCAACACAGCCAGGCGACCATCACCGGCAGCCAGTTCGGGCAGTCGCAGCAATACGCCATCGATGTGCAGAACAGCCAGGTCAGGCTGCAGGGCAACCAGCTGCGCGGCATCGACAACAACAGTGGCGTGCGCCTGCGTGGCCAGACCCGCGCCCTGGTCGAAGGCAATCTGATCCTCGGCGCGACCAAGGCCGCCATCGAAGTCAGCGAGCAACAAGGCGCAGTGCTGCTGGCCGGCAACCGCATCGGCGACAGCCGTGGCAACGGCATCCAGCTGCGCGACCTGGCACCCACTGCAACGGCACCGCTGGTGATCGACGACAACCTGCTGGCCAGCAGCCAGGGCAGCGCGGTGGATGCCAGCGAGGTGGGCGCGGTGGCGCTGCTCGACAACCGCATCGGTAATACCGCGGAATATGCCATCAGCCTGCGCAATGCCACGCCGCTGGCCGGGCCCTTGCTGCTCAGCGGCAATCGCCTGGGCCGGGTCGGCAAGGCGCTGGTGCGGGTCGAGGGTGTGCGGGATGTGGTGCTGGGGGGCAACAGCTTCGATGGCAAGCCGTTGCTGCAAAACCTGTTGATCGGCGATTTGTTGCCCTTGCAGGGGCAGTTGCTCGAGGCCACGGTTCGCCAGGGTGAGACTGTGCGTGTGAGGCAGCAGTGATCCAGCATCTGCTGTAACTGCACCGCCCTCTTCGCGGGCTCGCCCGCTCCCACAGGTACTCCACAGCATTCAGAATTGTGGTGATCCTGTGGGAGCGGGCGAGCCCGCGAAGAGGGCGGCACAGGTCAACCGATAACTCGCTGCATCCTCACAAAGCAATCATCCTCACCCATCTCGACAAACCCATGGCGCAGGTACAACTGCCGCGCCGGGTTGCTCCTGAACACCATCAACCTCAAGAGTGGCAAACGCCGCTGCGCCGCCCAGTCTGCCAGGGTTTCCAGCACCTGGCTGCCCACCCCGCGCCCACGCTGCTCCGGCACCAGGTGCAACTCACGAATGAACAATGCCTGCCGGTCCTGGCTGAGGCTGCAGAAACCCAGCACGACCTCCCCTTCCATCACCAGCCATTGCTCGCGCCAGCCCCAGGCTTCGTCGAAGGCCTCCTCGATCCACAACAGGTCGAACTCGCGGTAATAGGGCAACATCGCCCGTCGCGTCAGGTCCCGGGCAAACGTGCACCAGGCATCGCTCGCGGCGATCAGCTCAACGGGCATAGCATACCGGCGAGCTGCCCGGGCCGCGCCGCTCCAGTTCGTCTTCCAGCCAGGCCGCCAGCACCTGGGCATTGTTGTGCCCGGCGTCCTTGCCGGCATACAGCAAGGTCAGGTTGCCTTTGGCGGCGAGGTCCAGCAGCGGATACCAGTGTTCCGGGTGCGCCGCCAGTTCCTGCTGATAGCGCTGGGTGAAACCGGCGAAATCCACCTCGCCCTGATGAAACGCCTTGCGCAAATCAGTGGATGGCGCTACTTCGCGAAACCACTCGCCATGCAGTTGGTCCTTGCGTTTATTGCGCGGCCACAGGCGGTCGACCAGCACGCGCCGGCCATCTTCCTCCTCTGGCGCGTCGTAGACGCGCTTGCAACGAATCATGGGGTTCTCCTGCCTTTACCGTCTGTCTTGAGCCTAGGTAAATCATTGACCGAGGTCACGTCCAGCCGGGGAATTGTTTCTATGCTCAGAGCCACCCTCGCCGACGCCAATCGGAGCTCCCATGGCAACCCCGTCCCTGGCCAGCCAGCCGCCACTGGTCCACAGCGATGCTCGCCCGCAGCTTTCACACAAACCCGGGCGCGCCACCCTCGTGCTGTTCTTCGGCCTGCTGCTGGCCGGCATCGCCTACACCGCCTGGAGCCTCAAGCAGGACGTGGCCGCCAGTGGGACGGCAATCACCACCGTCACGCCGTTTCTGCTGCTGGGCCTGGCGCTGCTGATTGCCCTGGGCTTCGAATTCGTCAACGGTTTCCATGACACCGCCAACGCGGTGGCCACGGTGATCTACACCCACTCGCTGCCGGCACCGGTGGCGGTGGTCTGGTCCGGCTTGTGCAACTTTCTCGGCGTGTTGCTTTCCAGTGGCGCGGTGGCGTTCGGCATCATCGCCCTGTTGCCGGCAGAGCTGATTCTACAGGTCGGTTCCTCGGCTGGCTTCGCCATGGTCTTTGCCTTGCTGCTGGCGGCGATCATCTGGAACCTCGGCACCTGGTGGCTGGGGTTGCCGGCGTCCTCCTCGCATACACTGATCGGCTCGATCATCGGCGTCGGCGTGGCCAACGCGCTGATGCATGGGCGTGATGGCACCAGCGGGGTCGACTGGGCGCAGGCCAGCAAGGTCGGCTATGCCCTGCTGTTCTCGCCGCTG
Source organism: Pseudomonas sp. 382 (assembly GCF_002759075.1). Taxonomy (NCBI): domain Bacteria; kingdom Pseudomonadati; phylum Pseudomonadota; class Gammaproteobacteria; order Pseudomonadales; family Pseudomonadaceae; genus Pseudomonas; species Pseudomonas sp. 382. The sequence goes on along the minus strand of NZ_PEMX01000019.1, from coordinate 53,953 downwards.
ATCGGCTTCGCCTGTGCCGCCGTGTTGCTGCTGGCGCTGCGCGCGCTGGTCAAGCGCAAGGCGTTGTACCAGGCGCCGGAAGGCCGCACGCCGCCACCGTGGTGGATCCGCGGGGTGCTGATCCTGACGTGCACCGGGGTGTCGTTCGCCCACGGCTCCAACGACGGGCAGAAGGGCATGGGTCTGATCATGCTGATTCTGGTCGGCACCCTGCCGATGGCCTATGCCCTGAACAAGACCATGCCCAGCGAGCAGGCCCTGCAGTTCTCTGCCGTTGCCGAAGTCACCCGCCAGGCGCTGGTCCACACCGCGCCGGCGCCGGCCCCCGGCGACCCCCGCCAGGCATTGACCGCGTTCATTGCCGAGCCCAAGGCCACGCCCCAACTGGTACCGGCACTGGCCGCGCTCACCGGCCAGATCGGTGACCAGGTCAAAGGCTACGGTTCACTGAAGCGCGTGCCGGCCGAAGCCATGGCCAACGTGCGCAACGACATGTACCTGGCCAGCGAAACCATCCGCCTGATCGAAAAGAAACAGCTGGTGGCATTTGACGCCGACACCCACAGCCAGGTGCTGGCGTTCAAGACGCAACTGGACGACGCAACCCGCTACATCCCGCTGTGGGTCAAGGTGGCGGTGGCCATCGCCCTGGGCTTGGGGACGATGGTCGGCTGGAGACGTATCGTGGTGACGGTGGGCGAGAAGATCGGCAAGACCCACCTGAGCTATGCCCAGGGGGCTTCGGCGGAATTGGTCGCCATGTGCACCATTGGTGCGGCGGACATGTTCGGGCTGCCGGTGTCGACCACCCACGTGCTGAGTTCGGGGGTGGCCGGGACCATGGTCGCCAACGGCTCGGGGATTCAGAAGCGCACGCTGATCAACCTGCTGATGGCCTGGGTGCTGACGCTACCTGCGGCGATGCTGTTGGCCGGCAGCCTGTACTGGCTGCTGAACCAGATTTTCTGATCCGCAATGAACGCTTTTTTGTGGGAGCGGCCTTGCGTCGCGAAAGGGGCGCGAAGCGGCCCCAGGATTTCTGCGCCATTACATATCGCTGGGGGCTGCTTCGCAGCCCTTTCGCGACGCAAGGCCGCTCCCACAAAGGCCGCACCTGCAGGAAGTGGCGTGAGCTGATCAGGCGGGAATTTTCAGGCCACGCTGCACGGCTGGCCGTTCAAGGAACTTCGCCAGCACCCGCTGCACTTCCTTGAATTCATCGAAGCCCACCAGCTCGCGGGCGTTGTAGCGTTCTACCAGGTTGCGCACCCAAGGGAAGATGGCAATATCGGCGATACTGTATTCGTCGACCATCCACTCACGCCCTTCCAAGTGGCGGTCCAGCACGCCCAGCAGGCGCTTCGATTCGTTGACGTAACGGTCCCGCGGGCGCTTGTCTTCGTATTCCTTGCCGGCAAAGAAATGGAAGAAGCCGACCTGGCCGAACATCGGCCCGATGCCGCCCATCTGGAACATCAGCCACTGCAGGGTCTGGTAGCGCTGGGCCGGATCCTGGCTCAGCAACTTGCCGCTCTTTTCCGCCAGGTACTGCAGGATCGCCCCCGACTCGAACAGCGGCAACGGCTGGCCGCCTGGGCCGTTGGGGTCGAGGATCGCCGGGATCTTGTTGTTGGCACTGAGCGAAATGAACTCGGGGCTCAGTTGATCATCGTTATCGAAGCTGACCTTGTGCGGCTCGTAGGCCAGGCCGATCTCCTCCAGCATGATCGACACCTTGACGCCGTTGGGCGTGGGCAGCGAGTACAGTTGCAGGCGCTCAGGATGCTTCGCAGGCCATTTATGGGTGATGGGGAAAGCGCTCAGATCGGTCATGCTCGGTCCCTGCAGGAGTGAAACTCATCACTCTAAGGACATTGCTCTGGTTTGACCATCTCCGAGCAATTGGCAGACGACGCGCAAGCCTGAGCAGAATCGAGTACTCCCCTGCCTGGCATTTCTACCAGTAGACGCCCCTATGCTTAAGTCATACCGTCCAGCTGTAAGCACTGCACAATCTGTGCGGGCACCAGAGGAACGGACCATGCCCACGACACTCGAAATCAACCTGATGCTCGAAGGACGGACAGGAACCTCGCCAGCGCAACTTACAGTTTATCGGCAAGACTGGTGGGAGGATGGCTTCGATATCGAAGCCATCAGTGAAGAGCACAATCAGCGACCTCAATACTGGCTGCGCTTGACGGGGCACAATGCACCGAAGAAAGGCACATACCGACTTGATGGCGACGATGATCGTGAAGATCGTCTGCTTATCGAATTCGGCCTCTACAATCGTGATGTCCAGCCGATTGAAAACGGTGCGTTCATTCTCGAATCGATCGAGTTTAACCAACGCTCGTTAAAAGGAGAGTTCGAGTTCACTTGGGAACATGATGATGAGAAAGTCGAGGTCCAGTGCTGGGACCTTGAAGTGTTATCTCCATCTACGCATGACCATGAGCCTTGAGCTTGAGTTTTTCGGTGTCCACCCGCACGAACACCGAGTCGGCGCTGACCGTCAGCACATCGCCCGCCCAGACCTCACAGACGACCCGGGTCTTGCGCCCGACTTCACCTTCCACACGCGCCTTGAGCAGCAACTCTACCCCCATCGGCGTGGGCTTGAGGTAATTCAGCCCGAGGCTGCCGGTGACACAATCGATGCGCGGCAGGCTGCCCGCTTCGCGGCCTTCGGCGCGGTAGTGGTAGGCCATGGCGGTCCAGTTCGAATGGCAGTCGACCAGCATCGCCAGCAGGCCGCCATAGACCAGGCCGGGCCAGCCGATGTAAGTGCTGTCGGGTGAGTGCCGGCACAGCAGGTGAATACCGTCGGCGTCCCAGTGGCTTTGCAGGTGCAGGCCGGAGGGGTGGGAGCAACCGCAGCCGAAGCAGGTGCCTTCGGGGGCAGCGAGGGCCTGGAGGGAAAGGGGGTTATCGTTCATACGCAGCCTTGTGCTTGTTGGAATGGGGGCGCGAAACGCCCCCATTAAAGCAGAAAGTTCAAGCCGGCTGGGCAACCACCTTGCCGCCCTTCTGGGTCAGCGACACCAGCAGGATGAACAGGGTCACGCCAGCGGTCATCAGCGTCTCGTAGCGGTAGGCGTCGCTGAACAGCATGTAGCCCAGGACCATGACGATGGTGCCGATCACCAGCCAGGTCAGCCACGGGAACAGCCACATCTTCAGCTCCAGCGGCCGCCCTTCACGTTCGGCACGAGCGCGCATGCGCAGTTGCGACACGGCGATCACCAGGTATACCAGCAAGGCGATGGCGCCCGTGGTGGACAGCAGGAAGCCAAAGACCTTGCCCGGCAGTACATAGTTGACGAAGCAGCCGACGAAACCGGCCAGGGTCGAAAGGAGCACCGCCACGGTCGGCACGCCAGCACCGGAAATGCGCTTGGTCATGCTCAGCGCCTGGCCGCGGGCACCCAGCGAATAGAGCATCCGCGAAGCGGTATAAAGGCCGGAGTTCATGCAGCTGGTCACGGCCACCAGCACCACCAGGTCGACCAGCAGCTTGGCGCCCGGCACGTTGAGCACTTCCAGCACGCGCTGGAACGAGCCCACCGCTTTCAGGCCAGGGTCGTTCCAGGCTACCAGCGACACCACCAGGAAGATCGACGCCAGGTAGAAGATGGCGATGCGGTACACCACCAGGTTGGTGGCACGGCGGATCTTGTCTTTCGGGTTGGCGGTCTCGTCGGCAGCAATGGTGACGATCTCGGCGCCGAAGAACGAGAAGATGGTGATCAGCACGCCACCGAGCACGGTGCCGAAACCGTTGGGCATGAACCCACCGTTGTCCCACAGGCGGCTGATGCCGGAAACCTCGGCCAGCGGCCAGACGCCGAACACGGCCAGGCTGCAGACCGCGATGAAGGCGATGATGGCGACCACCTTGACCAGCGCGAACCAATATTCGAACGCACCGAAGTTCTTCACGCTGACCAGGTTGCTGCCCGACAGCACGACCATGATCAGGAAAGCGAACAGCCAGGATGGCACGCCCGGGAAGTAGGCATGCAGGATGTCTGCACCGGCGATGGCCTCGACCGGGATGATCAGCACCCAGAACCACCAGTACAACCAGCCGATGGTAAAGCCTGCCCAGGGGCCGATGGCCTCCGAGGCGTAAGTGGAGAACGAGCCGCTGTTGGGGTTGGCGATGGCCATTTCGCCCAGCATGCGCATCACCAGCAGCACCAGCAGGCCGGTCATGGCGTAGGAGATGAGAATGGCCGGGCCCGCCGTGGCGATGGCGTTGGAAGAACCGATGAACAGGCCGGCGCCGATGATGCCGGCAATGGAGATCATGGACACCTGACGCGAGGTCAGGCCGTGCTGCAAGGAACGCTGTTTGTTGTTGTGTAGCGAAGCCATGAAGAACCCTCGAATGGGTCGGCCGGCGTGCGGCTTGAGTGCCGTCGTCGGCTGAAAAGTTGGAGCAGAAGTCGGGTAGGTCGTATTGCTCGTTGTTGTTGTTTTATGTCGCCGGTCGCGCCGTTACCTCCTCTTCGCCGTACCGGTTGTAATCGTTGATCGAGGTCAGTATTAATCTATAGGGCGAGGTCAACAAACGACCTTTTCGAAGCACATGATTCCAATACGGAATGAACTTCATCTTTTTTTGCTCGGTACGCGCCTGCCATGTCCAAACGCCTGATGCCCTCGACCACCGCCCTGCAGTGCTTCGAAGCCGCCGCCCGGCACCTGAGCTTCACCCGCGCGGCGCAGGAGCTGCACCTGACCCAGAGCGCTGTCAGCAAGCAGGTTGCGCAACTCGAGGACATGCTCTCGCATTCGCTGTTCCAGCGTATCCGCCGGCGCTTGCACCTGACCCCGGCCGGCGCGCTGTACCTCGCCGAAGTGAACAAGATCCTCAACCAGATCGACATCTCCAGCCGCTACATCCTCAGCTACGGCGACGAGACCGAGGTGCTGCGCATCGCCACCCAGCCAACCTTCGGTGCGCGCTGGCTGGTACCCAGGCTCAAGGGCTTCGGCGACCGCCACCCGCGCATCCACCTGGACATCCGCAACGAGCTGGAGCCGTTCGACCTGGTGCAGGCCAAGGCCGATATCGCCTTCTTCTTTGGCCAGGGCACCTGGCCGGGGGCCACCTGCATCGAGCTGTTCAGCGAGGAGGTGGTGCCGGTGTGCGCACCCGAGCTGCTGGCCCGGCACCGCTTCGACAGCGCCGAGGCACTCACCGAACACCGGCTGCTGCAGTGCGCATCACGGCCAGAGGCCTGGCATGAGTGGTTTTTGGGGTTGGGCTTGCACAGCCAGAACAGCTACCACGGGCCGCGCTTCGACACGTTCTACCTGTGCATCCGCGCGGCCATCGCCGGCAGTGGCATTGCCCTGATTCCGCGCTACCTGGTGGCTGAAGAACTGAGCGAAGGCAAGCTGGTGGTGGCCTGGGACCACCCGGTGGCGAGCAATGGCCGGCATTTCATCGCCCACGCCGAACACGCCGCCGAAGTGCCCAAGGTCAAGGCCTTCGTGCAGTGGATTCGTGAGCGGGTGGCCGAGGGGGATTGATGTCGCCTGTACCGGCCTCTTCGCGGGCGAGCCCGCCCCCACAGGTAATGCACAAGGCTTGAATCTTGCGCTGATCCTGTGGGAGCGGGCTTGCCCGCGAAGAGGCAAGTTCATGAATCTTAGGAATGATCGCAATCGAATAATTCGTTTGCGGAATAATACCGCGGCGCGCTTGGATATTAAGAAACTCGAACAAGGTCCGCGTGCCCATGAAACTGGAAAGTATCAGTCAATCCATTGCCATCGTTCATCCGATCACACTTTCCCATGGCCGTAATGCCGAAGTCTGGGATACCGACGGCAAACGCTACATCGACTTTGTTGGCGGTATCGGGGTGCTCAATCTGGGCCACTGCAACCCGGCGGTGGTCGAGGCGATCCAGGCCCAGGCCAGCCGCCTGACCCACTACGCGTTCAACGCCGCGCCCCATGGCCCGTACCTGGAGCTGATGGAGCGCCTGCGCCAGTTCGTCCCGGTCAGCTACCCGCTGGCCGGCATGCTCACCAACAGCGGTGCGGAAGCGGCGGAAAACGCCCTGAAGGTCGCCCGCGGTGCCACCGGCAAACGCGCCATCATCGCCTTCGACGGCGGCTTCCACGGCCGCACCCTGGCCACCCTGAACCTCAACGGCAAGGTCGCGCCCTACAAGCAGCGGGTCGGCGAATTGCCGGGGCCGGTGTACCACCTGCCCTACCCCAGCGCCGATACCGGCGTCAGCTGCGAGCAGGCGCTCAAGGCCATGGACCGCCTGTTCAGCGTCGAATTGGCGGTGGAGGACGTGGCGGCGTTCATCTTCGAACCGGTGCAGGGCGAAGGCGGCTTCCTCGCCCTGGACCCAGCGTTCGCCCAGGCACTGCGGCGGTTCTGCGATGACCACGGGATCCTGATCATCATCGACGAGATCCAGTCCGGCTTCGGCCGCACCGGCCAGCGCTTCGCCTTCCCGCGCCTGGGAATCGAACCGGACCTGCTGTTGCTGGCCAAGAGCATCGCTGGCGGCATGCCGCTGGGCGCCGTGGTCGGGCGTCAGGACGTGATGGCAGCACTGCCCAAGGGTGGCCTGGGGGGCACCTATTCGGGCAACCCGATCGCCTGCGCGGCAGCACTGGCAAGCCTGGCACAGATGACCGACGAGAACGTCGCCACCTGGGGTGAGCGCCAGGAACAGGCTATCGTTGGCCGCCATGCCTGCTGGAAGACCTCGAACCTGAGCCCGTACATCGGCCGCCTGACCGGTACCGGCGCGATGCGCGGTATCGAGCTGGTCAATGCCGACGGCAGCCCGGCGCCCGTGCAGTTGGCCAAGGTGATCGAAGCGGCGCGAGCCAAGGGGCTGCTGCTGATGCCCAGCGGCAAGGCGCGGCACATCATTCGCCTGCTGGCGCCGCTGACCATCGAGGCCGAGGTGCTCGAGGAAGGGCTGGATATCCTCGAGCAGTGCCTGGCTGAACTGAGCTGAGGGTTACAGGCCCAGTTCTTCAGGGGTGAGCATGTCGGACTCGAAGGCGATCCAGCCGCCTTCGAGTTCGGCATGGCCGTTGACGATCGGGCCGTAGTAGGTCAGGCCATTCTCCAGGGTCACGCAGATGTGCGTGGCGGTTTTTTCGGGGGCCGCGAGCGTACCGACGAAATGCACCTTCTTCAGGGTTTCGGTCACCGCTTCCAGCCCGACGCGCATGCCCGGGTTTTCCGAGGCTTCGGTGTCCCCCCCGCGGTCTTCGGCACTGATGGTCACGGTGGCGGTGTAAGGGTACTTGGTGCTCAAGCGGGGTTACCTCAAAAGGGTGTCTGGGTATATGGGCGCGTAGAGTACGGCAGGCGATCTCCGTTGTCTCTACCGGCCTCTTCGCGGGTAAACCCGCTCCCACAGGAATTTCACATTGCTCAAGGTGTGCACGGTACCTGTGGGAGCGGGCGAGCCCGCGAAGAGGCCAGGCCTGCAAAAGCTGCCCCGATCTGTTAGGGTGCCCGCCGATGCACGCCACACCACACGAGGACACCTGAGTGAGCGCCGAAGAACCCCTGATCGCCGACCTGTTCGAGGTCGACAAACGCCTGACCCTCAAGCCCGTCGTGGATTTCAACAGCTTCCTGCGCAACGCCTTTGGCGAAGGCCCGTGCCGCTGCCACCGCTGCGCCGAAGGCAGCGACCAAAGCAGCTACAGCCACGCCCACACGTTCACCTTCGAAGGCCGCCCGTGGCATCGCCGCTTCGCCAGCACCGCAGGCAGCGACGTCGCCCAGGTACTGAAAAAGGCCTGGCTGTCGTACACCAAGGCCGACCTCACCCTGCTCGGCGCGCTGGACCTCACCACCCTCAAGACATTCACTGAGGTCGCCCTGCACGAGCGCCTGCTGGCCCTGCTGCCGGCCAGCGGCCTGGCCCGCGAAATCGACGGCCAGTGGATGCTGCAAGCCCAGGCTGACTGACGGCCCGGCGGTCAGGCAGGATTCCCCCGCTCTGCTACCGTGGGGGAATCCGCCCATCTGCAGGTAGTCCGTCATGGCCCGTACAACGCCCATCGAGCTGTACCGCAATATCGGCATCGTCGCCCACGTGGACGCTGGCAAGACCACGACCACCGAGCGCATCCTGTTCTACACCGGGGTCAACCACAAGATGGGCGAGGTGCACGATGGCGCCGCGACCATGGACTGGATGGCCCAGGAACAGGAGCGCGGCATCACCATCACCTCGGCGGCGACCACGGCCTTCTGGCAGGGCTCGACCAAGCAGTTCGCCGACAAGTACCGCTTCAATATCATCGACACCCCCGGCCACGTCGACTTCACCATCGAGGTGGAGCGTTCACTGCGCGTACTGGATGGCGCGGTGGTGGTGTTCAGCGGCGCCGACGGCGTCGAGCCGCAGTCCGAGACGGTCTGGCGCCAGGCCAACAAGTACCACGTGCCGCGCCTGGCCTATATCAACAAGATGGACCGCCAGGGCGCCGACTTCCTGCGTGTGGTCAAACAGATCGACCAGCGCCTGGGCCACCACCCGGTGCCGATCCAGCTGGCCATCGGCAGCGAAGAGAACTTCATCGGCCAGATCGACCTGGTGAAGATGAAGGCGATCTACTGGAACGACAATGACCAGGGCACCAGCTACCGCGAAGAAGACATTCCCGCCGAACTGCAGGCGCTGGCCGACGAATGGCGCGCGCACATGATCGAGGCCGCGGCCGAAGCCAATGATGAACTGACCATGAAGTTTCTCGAGGGCGAGGAGCTGAGCGTCGATGAAATCAAGGCAGCCTTGCGCCAGCGCACCATCGCCAATGAAATCGTACCGACCATTCTCGGCTCGTCGTTCAAGAACAAGGGTGTGCCGCTGATGCTCGACGCGGTGATCGACTACCTGCCCGCGCCCTCGGAAATCCCGGCAATCAAGGGCACCGACCCGGACGACGAGGAAAAGCATCTGGAGCGTCACGCTGACGATAAAGAGCCCTTCTCCGCCCTCGCCTTCAAGATCGCCACCGACCCCTTCGTCGGTACCCTGACCTTCGCCCGGGTGTATTCCGGTGTGCTCAGTTCGGGCAACGCCGTGCTCAACTCGGTGAAAGGCAAGAAGGAACGCATCGGCCGCATGGTGCAGATGCACGCCAACCAGCGCGCCGAGATCAAGGACGTGTGCGCCGGCGACATCGCCGCGCTGATCGGCATGAAGGACGTCACCACCGGCGACACCCTGTGCGACATCGACAAGCCGATCATCCTCGAACGCATGGACTTCCCCGACCCGGTGATCTCGGTGGCGGTGGAGCCGAAGACCAAGGGCGACCAGGAGAAGATGGGCATCGCCCTGGGCAAGCTGGCCCAGGAAGACCCGTCGTTCCGTGTGCGCACCGATGAAGAAACCGGCCAGACCATCATTTCCGGCATGGGCGAACTGCACCTGGACATCATCGTCGACCGCATGAAACGCGAATTCAATGTCGACGCCAACATCGGCAAGCCGCAGGTGGCCTACCGCGAGAAGATCCGCAACACCTGCGAGATCGAGGGCCGCTTCGTTCGCCAGTCCGGCGGGCGCGGGCAGTATGGCCACTGCTGGATCCGCTTCGCCCCCGGCGATGAAGGCAAGGAAGGCCTGGAATTCATCAACGAGATTGTCGGCGGCGTGGTGCCGCGCGAGTACATCCCGGCGATCCAGAAAGGCATCGAGGAACAGATGAAGAACGGGGTACTGGCCGGCTACCCGCTGATCAACCTGAAGGCAGCGGTGTACGACGGCTCCTACCACGACGTCGACTCCAACGAGATGGCCTACAAGATCGCGGCGTCCATGGCCACCAAGCAGCTGTCGCAGAAAGGCGGTGCGGTGTTGCTGGAGCCGGTGATGAAAGTCGAGGTGGTGACACCGGAGGAGTATCAGGGCGATATCCTCGGCGACCTGAGCCGACGTCGGGGGATGATCCAGGATGGCGACGAGACCCCCGCCGGCAAGGTGATCCGCGCCGAAGTGCCGTTGGGCGAGATGTTCGGCTATGCCACCTCGATGCGCTCGATGACCCAGGGGCGGGCAAGCTTCTCGATGGAATTCACCCGCTATGCCGAGGCACCGGCTAGCATTGCCGATGCCATCGTCAAGAAAAACCGCGGGGAGTGAGCATTTTTCCTGTACCGGCCTCTTCGCGGGCACGCCCGCTCCCACAGGGATCGCATATTCCCTGTGGGAGCGGGCGTGCCCGCGAAGAGGCCGGTGCAGGTCACAACGATAGTCAGTGCTGCTCGCCAGCCCGCTTCAGCAGCTTCTTGCAACGCTCCGACAGATGCACCACCCGCAGATGCTTACCCGCCTTGGCATAACGCTCACGCAAGGTCTTCAACGCCGCAATCGCCGAATAATCGACAAAGCTCAGATGCTGGCAATCAAGGATGACCTTGGCCGGGTCATTGGCGGGGTCGAACTGGTTGAGAAACGGTGTGGTCGAGGCAAAGAACAACGTGCCATGCACCTGGTAATGCTTGCCCCCTTCCCCGTCCTCGTGGCTGTCGGCATACAGCTCACGGGCATGCTGCCAGGCAAAGTTGACCGCCGCGATGACAATGCCGAACAGCACCGCCACCGCCAGGTCGGTGAACACCGTCACCACGGTCACGGCGATGATCGCCAGCACGTCGCTCACCGGTACCTTGTGCAGCACCCGCAACGAGGCCCAGGCAAAAGTCTGCTGGGCCACCACGAACATCACCCCGACCAGCGCCGCCAGCGGAATGCGCTCGATCAGCGGCGACAGGAACAGTACGAACAGCAAGATCATCAGCCCCGCTACCACGCCTGACAACCGGCCACGGCCATTGGAGCTGAGGTTGATCACGGTCTGGCCGATCATTGCGCAGCCCCCCATGCCACCGCACAGGCCGGAGACCATGTTGGCCGCCCCCAACGCCACGCACTCGCGGTCCGGGTAGCCACGGCTCTCGGTGATCTCATCGGTAAGGTTGAGGGTCAGCAGGGTTTCCAGCAGGCCGACCATGGCCATCAGCACTGCGTAGGGGACGATGATTTTCAGGGTTTCCAGGTTCCAGGGCACCGCCGGCAGGGCCAGCTGCGGCAGGCCACCGGCAATATGCGCCATGTCACCGAGGGTGCGGGTCGGCAGGCCGAGCAGGTACACCAGCATGCCAACACCGAGAATCGCCACCAGCGCAGGCGGCACCGCACGGGTCAGTTTCGGCAACACATAGACCACCAGCATGGTCAGCGCCACCAGGCCGATCATCAGGTACAGCGGTGCGCCACTGAGCCAGTGCCCACCGTCCTTGAAGTGCTCGAGCTGGGCCAGGGCGATGACGATCGCCAGGCCGTTGACGAAGCCGAGCATCACCGGGTACGGCACCAGCCGCACCAGTTTGCCCAAACGCAGCAGGCCGAACAGGATCATCACCACCCCGCCCAGCAGGACGGTGGCCAGCAGGTATTGCACACCATGCTGCACCACCAGGGCGACGATCACCACCGCCATCGAGCCTGCGGCACCGGAGATCATCCCCGGGCGGCCACCGAACAGCGCCGTCAGGGTGCAGATGATGAAAGCGCCATACAGGCCCATCAATGGATTGAGGTGGGCCACCAGGGCGAAGGCGATGCACTCGGGCACCAAGGCGAACGAAGTGGTCAGGCCGGCGAGCAGGTCGGCACGTAGTCGGGCGGGTTTCATGGGCATCCTGTGGTGCGGTCCGGGCGGACGGTACGGAAAAACAAGGGGCGCGATGTTACGGAATTTGTCTGACAGCGGCCACCGCAGCGCCACGGCTTTCCTCAATTATTCGGCGGACAATATTTTATAGTTGGCCGGATAATTGAGGATAAAAGCCGTAGCCCGGCAGACTCCTGACAAATTTGCCATCATGTTGATTCCACCTGCGGAGATCATGGACATGCCGCTACGCCCCCTCTTCACTGCCCTGCTGCTGACTGCCAGCCTCACCGCCCAGGCCGCCACCGAAGTGGTGCCCCTGCAGCATCGCAGCAGCGCCGAACTGCTGCCCGCCGCACAGGCCTTCATTGGCCGCGACGGCACGGTGAGCGCTTTCGAGAACAAGCTGATCGTCAATGCCAGCCCCGAGCGCATCGATGACCTGCGCACGCTGCTGCAACAGTTGGACACCGCGCCCAAGCGCCTGCTGATCAGTGTCGACAACAACGACAGCAACTATCAGGACACCCGCGGCAACGGCCAGGTCATCCGCTACGGCACCAGTAACCGCGATGGCGGCTTGCAGCAAATTCAGGCCAGCGAAGGTCAGCCGGCATTGATCCAGATCGGCCAGAGCATCCCGATTACCAGCAGCAGCACCGACGGCTACGGGCGCATTCAGAGCAACACCGAATATCGCAATGTGACCCAGGGTTTCTACGTCACGCCGAGCTTGAGCGGAGATACGGTTCGTCTGCAAATTAGCAGCAATAATGACCGAGTGAGCCAGGAACGTGCCGATGTAGTGAAAGTGCAAAGTACCGACACGACAATCACCGGCAGGCTCGGTGAGTGGATCACCCTGGCCGGCTACAACCAGCAGAGCCAAGCCGACCGCAACCCTTCAAGCCGCACCTACAGCACGCAACGGGGTGAAAACATGACTTTGCGCGTCAAAGTCGACCTTCTGGACTGATCCCAGGCAATTCAAGGCCTCGACCAAAGGCCTTGAAACTGACCGCCAAGTCGCATTAGACCAAAGATGTAGTAATAGAAAAAAACCACTACAAAACATTTGACAGGGTCTTTTTGCCAAGGGCATGATGGCCTCGCTCCCGCTAATCAGGGGCCCTGGCAAGGGCCTTCGAGGCGCCCTCCTCCCACCCCTGGAGGCACCTCGTGTCTATACGGCCCACAAGGCGGTTCGACGGGATTGCGACTGCAACGAAGAAGTTGTCCCGAGGGACGGAAGCGCATCACCGCAGTTCTGGCAATCGCGTAGCACCGCAGCAAGGCAACCACGAGCCGACCTGCCGGAGCGCAACTGCGCCTGACCTGCATCTCCTTCCCCTTCGAGCCTTCGCGTTCGCCGCCGCATTCCCCCGCACAGGACAGCCGCCAGTCCCTGATGAGCCCCGAGCATCAGCACAATTAACCCAAGATCGATGCGACGAGGTTTATTTCCATGGCACTGACACGCGAACAGCAAATTGCAGCCCTCGAGAAAGACTGGGCCGAGAACCCGCGCTGGAAAGGCGTGACCCGTACCTACACCGCCGCCGATGTCGTTCGCCTGCGTGGCTCCCTGCAGCCGGAGCACACCCTGGCCCGCCTGGGTGCAGAAAAACTGTGGAAGCTGGTCACCGAAGGTGCCCACCCGTCCTTCCGCCCAGAAAAAGATTTCGTCAACTGCATGGGCGCCCTGACCGGCGGCCAGGCAGTGCAGCAGGTCAAGGCCGGCATCCAGGCCATTTACCTGTCTGGCTGGCAAGTGGCCGCCGACAACAACTCGGCCGAATCCATGTACCCAGACCAGTCGCTGTACCCGGTCGACTCGGTACCGACCGTGGTCAAGCGCATCAACAATGCATTCCGCCGCGCCGACCAGATCCAGTGGAAAGCCGGCAAGAACCCGGGCGATGAAGGCTACATCGACTACTTCGCGCCGATCGTGGCTGACGCGGAAGCCGGTTTCGGCGGCGTGCTGAACGCCTACGAGCTGATGAAGAACATGATCGAGGCAGGCGCCGCCGGCGTGCACTTCGAAGACCAGCTGGCCTCGGTGAAAAAATGCGGCCACATGGGTGGCAAGGTACTGGTACCGACCCAGGAAGCGGTGCAGAAGCTGGTGGCCGCACGCCTGGCTGCCGACGTATCGGGTGTACCGACCATCATCCTGGCCCGTACCGACGCCAACGCCGCCGACCTGCTGACCAGCGACTGCGACCCGTACGACCAGCCGTTCGTGATCGGCGAGCGTACCCGTGAAGGCTTCTACAAGGTGCGTGCCGGCCTTGACCAGGCAATCGCCCGCGGCCTGGCCTATGCCCCGTACGCCGACCTGATCTGGTGCGAGACCGCCAAGCCGGACCTGGACGAAGCCCGTCGCTTCGCCGAAGCGATCAAGAAGGAGTACCCGGACCAGATCCTGTCGTACAACTGCTCGCCTTCCTTCAACTGGAAGAAAAACCTGGACGACGCGACCATCGCCAAGTTCCAGCGCGAGCTGTCGGCCATGGGCTACAAGCACCAGTTCATCACCCTGGCCGGCATCCACAACATGTGGCACGGCATGTTCAACCTGGCGCACGATTACGCCCGCAACGACATGACCGCCTACGTTAAGCTGCAAGAGCAGGAATTTGCCGACGCCAACAAGGGCTACACCTTCGTGGCGCACCAGCAGGAAGTCGGCACCGGCTACTTCGACGACATGACTACCGTGATCCAGGGTGGCGCTTCGTCGGTGACTGCACTGACCGGTTCGACCGAGGAAGAGCAGTTCCACTGATCGTGGCTTGCTGACTGAGGCCCGGGGCTTGCGAAAGCCCCGGGCTTTTCATTTTCCTGTACCGGCCCTTTCGCGGGCACGCCCGCTGCCACAGGAACTGCGCACAGTTCGAAGGCTGTGGTTATCCTGTGCGGGCGTGCCCGCGAAAGGGCCAGTACAGGCTGAAGCAATTCCCGGGATCAGGGCTATGCTTGTGGCAGCCCAGCAGCAAGGACCGCCCATGCCCCGTCCAAGCCACCTGATGATGCTCGCCCTGGCCGCCGCCGCGCTCTATCTATATGCAGTGGCCAGCGACAACGCGCTGCTCGGCCTGCTGGCCAAGCCCATTCCAGTCATGGCACTGATTGCCTGGCTATACACAGCCCCCGCTACACCCTATCGCCGCCGGATCACCATCGGCCTGGCGTTCTCGGTACTGGGCGACATCCTCCTGGCCATCCCGGCCGACCTGTTCGTGTTCGGCCTGGCCGCGTTCCTTTGCGCTCACCTGGCCTACCTGCGCGCCTACTGCGGCAAGACCATCCGCCCCGCCCTGCCCGCACTGCTGCTAAGCGTCATCACCGGCGTCACCCTGTTCGGCGTACTGGCCAGCCACGGCCTTGGCCCGCTGCTGACTCCGGTCTCGGTCTATGCCCTGGCCATCAGCGCCATGCTCTGGCGCGCGCTTGCCTGCGGCGGTGTCGCCGCTTTGGGGGCCTGCCTGTTCGTCTTCTCCGACAGCCTGATCGGCATTGACCGCTTCGTCAGCCCGTTCGCTGCCGCGCCCTACCTGGTCATCCTTGCCTACTGGCTGGGCCAGTGGGCGATCGCTTCGTCAGTCCGTCATGGCTCAAGCGCTGAAGTATTGACCCAGAGCGGTGCGCGCAGCACCGGAAGCTGCTAGAACACGGGTCTTTCGCATTTACAAGTAGGGTGAATCTGCAGATGAACTTTACAAGGCACAGAACAGCCAAATTCAAAGGCATCAGATCAAATGATATCAATTATCATTACGAAGTTTGTAATTCGTTACCACTCGCAAGAAACATAATTAACAAAACCGCATGCAATGCCCGAATCTCAAGGCTTTCAGCCAGTTAGGCGCGGGTTTTGTACTAAATCCTACGAATAAATTTGCAACGGAAATTTTACTTGCACCGGGTTTACCCATAAAATCAGCCCGATTGATTCAGCTGCGACATTTGGTCACTGCACCTGCGACACCACGTCGCCGCTCTACTTATTTCAGACTGCAGAGCTGGGTCTCTGTATAAGGATTTCTAGCATGTCCGATTCGGCAGGACTCATCGCCCACAACTGGGGCTTTGCCATCTTCCTCCTGGGTGTCGTCGGCCTGTGTGCCTTCATGCTCGGCCTGTCCAGCCTGCTCGGTAGCAAGGCCTGGGGCCGCGCCAAGAACGAACCTTTCGAATCCGGCATGCTGCCCGTCGGCAGCGCCCGCCTGCGCCTGTCCGCCAAATTCTATCTGGTCGCGATGCTGTTCGTGATCTTCGATATCGAAGCCCTCTTCCTGTATGCATGGTCTGTGTCCGTCCGCGAAAGTGGCTGGACCGGATTCGTCGAAGCACTCGTTTTCATAGCAATTCTGTTGGCTGGTCTTGTCTACCTATGGCGCGTCGGAGCCCTTGACTGGGCACCCGAAGGTCGCCGCAAGCGGCAAGCGAAGCTGAAACAATGAGGCTTTGGCAATGCAATACAATCTCACCAGAATCGATCCGGATGCGCCCAACGAGCAGTACCCGGTAGGTGATCGGGAAACCGTCACAGACCAGCTGCTCGAGGACCAGGTCCACAAGAACATCTTCATGGGCAAGCTTGAAGATGTGATGCGTGGCGCGGTCAACTGGGGTCGCAAGAACTCCCTCTGGCCGTACAACTTCGGCCTGTCCTGCTGCTACGTGGAAATGACCACGGCCTTCACGGCGCCCCACGACATCGCCCGCTTCGGCGCCGAAGTCATCCGGGCCTCGCCGCGTCAGGCCGACTTCATGGTCATCGCCGGTACCTGCTTCGTCAAAATGGCGCCGATCATCCAGCGCCTGTATGAGCAGATGCTCGAACCGAAGTGGGTCATCTCCATGGGTTCGTGCGCCAACTCCGGTGGCATGTACGACATCTACTCGGTCGTTCAGGGGGTCGACAAGTTCCTCCCCGTGGACGTCTACGTGCCTGGCTGCCCGCCGCGCCCTGAGGCTTTCCTGCAAGGCTTGATGCTGCTGCAGGAGTCGATTGGCCAAGAACGACGCCCGCTTTCCTGGGTGGTTGGTGATCAAGGCATCTACCGTGCCGAGATGCCAGCCCAGAAGGACCTGCGTCGTGAACAGCGCATTGCGGTTACCAACCTGCGCAGCCCCGACGAAGTCTGATCCAGCGACCTGCCGCCCGCTCCCGAAAGAGCCGGCGGCCTGGCTTCATTCTTAACGCTGACCCAAAGCGACCGAGACCATGACAGCGGACAACGCTATTTTCATTCCGCCTTACAAGGCAGACGACCAGGATGTGGTCGTCGAATTGCACAACCGTTTTGGCGCCGACGCATTCGTCGCCCAGGAAACCCGCACCGGCATGCCTGTGCTGTGGGTAAAGCGCGCCCAGCTCAAAGAAGTGCTGAGCTTCCTGCGCGGCGTCGCCAAGCCGTACAGCATGCTGTACGACCTGCACGGCGTCGACGAGCGCCTGCGCACCCAGCGCCGCGGCCTGCCCGCTGCCGACTTCAGCGTTTTCTACCACTTGCTGTCGATCGAACGTAACAGCGATGTGATGATCAAGGTGTCGCTCAGCGAAGGCGACCTGAACCTGCCGACCGTGACCGGCATCTGGCCCAACGCCAACTGGTACGAGCGCGAAGTCTGGGACATGTTCGGCATCGACTTTGCCGGCCACCCGCACCTGAGCCGCATCATGATGCCGCCGACCTGGGAAGGTCACCCGCTGCGCAAGGACTACCCTGCCCGCGCCACCGAGTTCGATCCCTACAGCCTGACCCTGGCCAAGCAGCAGCTTGAAGAGGAATCGGCGCGCTTCAACCCGGAAGCCTGGGGCATGAAGCGTCAGGGCGCCAACGAGGACTACATGTTCCTCAACCTCGGCCCGAACCACCCTTCGGCCCACGGTGCCTTCCGTATCGTCCTGCAGCTGGACGGTGAAGAGATCGTCGACTGCGTGCCGGACATCGGTTACCACCACCGTGGTGCCGAAAAAATGGCCGAGCGCCAGTCCTGGCACAGCTTCATTCCCTACACCGACCGTATCGACTACCTCGGCGGGGTGATGAACAACCTGCCGTACGTGCTCGCGGTCGAGAAGCTGGCCGGCATCAAGGTGCCACAGAAGGTCGACACCATCCGCGTGATGCTGGCCGAGTTCTTCCGTATCACCAGCCACCTGCTGTTCCTGGGTACCTACATCCAGGACGTCGGCGCCATGACCCCGGTGTTCTTCACCTTCACCGACCGCCAGCGCGCCTACACCGTGATCGAGGCGATCACCGGTTTCCGCCTGCACCCGGCCTGGTACCGCATCGGTGGCGTCGCCCACGACCTGCCACGCGGTTGGGACAAGCTGGTCAAGGACTTCGTCGAATGGCTGCCCAAGCGCCTCGACGAGTACGAGAAGGCCGCCCTGCGCAACAGTATCCTCAAGGGTCGTACCATTGGTGTTGCCGCGTACAACACCAAGGAAGCGCTGGCCTGGGGTACCACCGGTGCCGGCCTGCGTGCCACCGGCTGCGACTTCGACCTGCGCAAAGCGCGCCCGTACTCCGGCTACGAGAACTTCGAGTTCGAAGTACCGCTGGCCCACAACGGCGATGCCTACGATCGCTGCATGGTCCGTGTCGAGGAGATGCGCCAGAGTATCCGCATCATCGACCAGTGCCTGCGCAACATGCCGGAAGGCCCGTACAAGGCGGACCACCCGCTGACCACGCCGCCGCCGAAAGAGCGCACCCTGCAGCACATCGAAACCCTGATCACGCACTTCCTGCAGGTCTCGTGGGGCCCGGTCATGCCGGCCAACGAGTCGTTCCAGATGATCGAGGCGACCAAGGGCATCAACAGTTACTACCTGACGAGCGATGGCGGCACCATGAGCTACCGCACCCGGATCCGTACTCCGAGCTACCCGCACCTGCAGCAGATCCCTTCGGTGATCAAAGGCAGCATGGTCGCCGACCTCATTGCGTACCTGGGCAGTATCGACTTCGTTATGGCTGACGTGGACCGCTAAGCATGAACAGCACGCTTATCCAGACAGACCGTTTCGCCCTGAGCGAAACCGAGCGCTCGGCCATCGAGCACGAAATGCATCACTACGAGGACCCGCGCGCGGCGTCCATCGAAGCCCTGAAGATCGTCCAGAAGGAACGTGGCTGGGTGCCGGACGGCGCCATCCACGCCATCGGCGAAGTGCTGGGCATTCCCGCCAGCGACGTCGAGGGTGTGGCCACGTTCTACAGCCAGATCTTCCGCCAGCCGGTTGGCCGCCACATCATCCGCGTGTGCGACAGCATGGTCTGCTACATCGGTGGCCACGAATCGGTGGTCAGCCAGATCCAGAGCGAACTGGGCATCGGCCTCGGCCAGACTACCGCGGACGGGCGCTTCACCCTGCTGCCGGTGTGCTGCCTGGGCAACTGCGACAAGGCCCCGGCGCTGATGATCGACGACGACACCTTTGGTGACGTACAGCCGGCTGGCGTTTCCAAACTGCTGGAGGGTTACGTATGACCATTACTTCCTTCGGCCCGGCCAACCGCATCGCGCGCTCGGCCGAAACCCACCCGCTGACCTGGCGCCTGCGTGACGACGGCGAGCCAGTGTGGCTGGCCGAGTATGAGTCGAAGAACGGCTACGCTGCCGCGCGCAAGGCGCTGGCCGACATGTCGGCCGACGACATCGTGCAGAGCGTCAAGGACTCCGGCCTCAAGGGCCGCGGTGGCGCTGGCTTCCCCACTGGCGTGAAGTGGGGCCTGATGCCCAAAGACGAATCCATGAACATCCGCTACCTGCTGTGCAACGCGGACGAAATGGAACCGAACACCTGGAAGGACCGCATGCTGATGGAGCAACAGCCCCATCTGCTGGTCGAGGGCATGCTGATCAGCGCCCGCGCCCTGAAGGCCTACCGTGGCTACATCTTCCTGCGTGGCGAATACACCACCGCGGCGAAGAACCTCAACCGTGCCATCGACGAAGCCAAGGCCGCAGGCCTGCTGGGCAAGAACATCCTGGGTTCGGGCTTCGACTTCGAGCTGTTCGTGCACACCGGGGCCGGGCGCTACATCTGCGGTGAAGAAACCGCACTGATCAACTCCCTCGAAGGCCGTCGCGCCAACCCGCGCTCCAAGCCGCCCTTCCCGGCCGCCGTTGGCGTATGGGGCAAGCCAACGTGCGTGAACAACGTCGAGACCCTGTGCAACGTCCCGGCCATCGTCGCCAACGGCAACGACTGGTACAAGTCGCTGGCCCGTGAAGGCAGCGAAGACCACGGCACCAAGCTGATGGGCTTCTCCGGCAAGGTGAAGAACCCGGGCCTGTGGGAACTGCCGTTCGGCGTTACCGCCCGCGAGCTGTTCGAAGACTACGCTGGTGGCATGCGCGACGGCTACAAGCTGAAGTGCTGGCAGCCTGGCGGCGCCGGTACCGGCTTCCTGCTGCCCGAGCACCTCGACGCCCAGATGTATGCCGGTGGCATCGCCAAGGTCGGCACCCGGATGGGTACCGGCTTGGCCATGGCGGTCGACGACAGCATCAACATGGTCTCGCTGCTGCGCAACATGGAAGAGTTCTTTGCCCGCGAGTCGTGCGGCTGGTGCACCCCGTGCCGTGACGGCCTGCCATGGAGCGTGAAGATGCTGCGCGCGCTGGAGAAAGGCCAGGGCCGCGCCGAAGACATCGAGACGCTGCTGGGCCTGGTCAACTTCCTCGGCCCGGGCCGTACCTTCTGTGCTCACGCACCGGGTGCCGTCGAGCCGTTGGGCAGTGCTATCAAATACTTCCGGTCCGAGTTCGAGGCTGGTGTCGCGCCAGTGTCCGCTGCAGACAGCCTGCGCCCTGACCTGGCCAAGCCGATCGTGGTCGGCGCATAACAAGATGACAAGGCGGGTGGCCCGTGCCGCTCGCCAGCTGACAGGCCCGAGTCGATCGTGGCGTGTCGCAAGCTCACCGATTTCCATTAGCCACGCCCGCTCACGCGGGCCAACGAAGAACTTTGAACAATGGCCACTATCCACGTAGACGGCAAAGCGCTCGAAGTCAACGGTGCAGACAACCTGTTACAGGCGTGTCTGTCGCTCGGCCTCGACATCCCTTATTTCTGCTGGCACCCGGCGCTTGGTAGCGTCGGCGCCTGTCGGCAGTGTGCGGTCAAGCAGTACACCGACGAGAACGACACCCGTGGTCGTATCGTCATGTCCTGCATGACCCCTGCCTCCGACGGCACCTGGATTTCCATCGACGATGACGAGTCCAAGGCGTTCCGCGCCAGCGTCGTCGAATGGCTGATGACCAACCACCCGCACGACTGCCCGGTGTGCGAGGAAGGCGGTCACTGCCACCTGCAAGACATGACGGTGATGACCGGCCACAACGAGCGCCGCTACCGTTTCACCAAGCGTACCCACCAGAACCAGGACCTTGGCCCGTTCATCGCCCATGAGATGAACCGCTGCATCGCCTGCTACCGCTGCGTGCGCTACTACAAGGACTATGCCGGTGGTACCGACCTGGGCGTGTACGGCGCCCACGACAACGTGTACTTCGGCCGCGTCGAAGACGGCGTGCTGGAAAGCGAGTTCTCCGGCAACCTGACCGAGGTCTGCCCGACCGGCGTGTTCACCGACAAGACCCACTCCGAGCGCTACAACCGCAAGTGGGACATGCAGTTCGCCCCAAGCATCTGCCATGGCTGCTCCAGCGGCTGCAACATCAGCCCGGGCGAGCGCTACGGCGAGCTGCGTCGCATCGAGAACCGCTTCAACGGTTCGGTCAACCAGTACTTCCTGTGCGACCGCGGCCGCTTCGGCTATGGCTATGTCAACCGCAAGGACCGCCCGCGCCAGCCACACCTGGCCGACGGCACCAAGCTGGGCCTGGACGCTGCGCTGGACAAGGCCGCCGACCTGCTGCGCGGCCGCACCATCGTCGGTATCGGCTCGCCACGCGCCAGCCTCGAAAGCAACTACGGCCTGCGTGAGCTGGTCGGCGCCGACTACTTCTACTCCGGCATGGAAGCAGGCGAACTGGCCCGCGTCCGCCTGGTCCTGGACGTGCTGAACAACAGCCCGCTGCCAGTACCGACCCTGCGCGACATCGAAGACCACGACGCCGTGTTCGTGCTCGGTGAAGACCTGACCCAGACCGCTGCCCGGGTTGCCCTGGCCGTACGCCAGGCCACCAAGGGCAAGGCCGAGGCCATGGCCGAAGCGATGAAGGTTCAACCGTGGCTCGACGCCGCCGTGAAGAACATCGGCCAGCACGCGCTGTACCCGCTGTTCATTGCCTCGCTGGCTGAAACCAAGCTGGACGACGTTGCCGAGGAATGCGTGCATGCCGCCCCGGCGGACCTGGCCCGCATCGGTTTCGCCGTGGCCCACGCCATCGATCCGAGCGCACCGGCAGTCGCCGGCCTGGACGACGAAGCCAAGGCCCTGGCCCAACGCATCGCCGATGCCTTGGTCACCGCCAAGCGCCCACTGGTCGTGGCCGGTACTTCGCTGGCCGACCCGGCACTGATCGAAGCTGCCGCCAACATCGCCAAGGCCCTGAAGCTGCGCGAGAAGAACGGTTCGCTGAGCCTGGTGGTACCTGAGGCCAACAGCCTCGGCATGGCCATGATGGGTGGCGAGTCGGTCGATGCCGCACTGGATGCCGTCATCAGCGGCAAGGCCGACGCCATCGTCGTGCTGGAGAACGACCTGTACGCCCGCGTACCGGCCGCCAAGGTCGATGCTGCCCTGGCTGCGGCCAAGGTGGTGATCGTCGCCGACCACTCCAAGACCGCCACTGTCGACCGCGCCCACCTGGTGCTGCCGGCCGCATCCTTCGCCGAAGGCGACGGTACCCTGGTCAGCCAGGAAGGCCGCGCCCAGCGCTTCTTCCAGGTGTTCGACCCGCAGTACCTGGACAGCAGCATCCTGGTTCACGAAGGCTGGCGCTGGATGCACGCCCTGCGTGCCACCCTGCTCAACAAGCCGGTCGACTGGACCCAGCTGGACCACGTCACCAGTGCCTGCGCCGAAGCCGCCCCGCAACTGGCCGGCATCGTCAACGCCGCGCCGAGCGCCGCGTTCCGCATCAAGGGCATGAAGCTGGCCCGTGAGCCGCTGCGCTACTCCGGCCGTACTGCCATGCGCGCCAACATCAGCGTGCACGAGCCGCGTACCCCGCAGGACAAGGACACCGCGTTCGCCTTCTCCATGGAAGGCTATTCGGGTTCGGCCGAACCGCGTCAGCAGGTGCCGTTCGCCTGGTCGCCAGGCTGGAACTCGCCGCAAGCCTGGAACAAGTTTCAGGACGAGGTCGGTGGTCACCTGCGTGCCGGTGACCCTGGCGTGCGCCTGATCGAATCGCAAGGCGATCGCCTGAACTGGTTCACCGCCATCCCTGGCGCGTTCAACCCGGCCCGTGGGACCTGGACTGCGGTACCGTTCTTCCATCTGTTCGGCAGCGAAGAGAGTTCTTCGCGCGCAACCCCGGTGCAAGAGCGCATCCCGTCCGCCTACGTGGCGCTGGCCAAGTCCGAAGCCGACCGCCTGGGGGTCAACGACGGCGCCCTGCTGAGCCTGAACGTCGCAGGCGTGGCGCTGCGCCTGCCGCTGCGCATCAATGAAGAACTGGGCGCTGGCCTGGTTGCCCTGCCCAAAGGCCTGGCCGGCATCCCGCCGGCCATCTTCGGTGCATCCGTCGAAGGTCTGCAGGAGGCAGCACAATGAGCTGGTTCACCCCCGAAGTGATCGATGTGATCCTCACCGTGGTCCGGGCCATCGTGGTCCTGCTCGCGGTGGTGGTGTGCGGCGCGCTGCTCAGCTTCGTCGAGCGCCGCCTGCTGGGCTGGTGGCAGGACCGTTACGGTCCGAACCGTGTCGGCCCGTTCGGCATGTTCCAGATCGCTGCCGACATGCTGAAGATGTTCTTCAAGGAAGACTGGAACCCGCCCTTCGTCGATCGCATGATCTTCACCCTGGCGCCAGTGGTGGCCATGAGCGCCCTGCTGATCGCCTTCTGCGTGATCCCGATCACCCCGCTGTGGGGCGTCGCCGACCTGAACATCGGCCTGCTGTTCTTCTTCGCCATGGCCGGCCTGTCGGTCTACGCGGTGCTGTTCGCCGGCTGGTCGTCGAACAACAAGTACGCCCTGCTGGGCAGCTTGCGTGCCTCGGCACAGACCGTGTCGTACGAGGTGTTCCTGGGCCTGGCGCTGATGGGCGTGGTGGTGCAGGTGGGCTCGTTCAACATGCGCGACATCGTTGAATACCAGGCTCAGAACCTGTGGTTCATCATTCCGCAGTTCTTCGGCTTCTGCACCTTCTTCATCGCTGGCGTCGCCGTGACCCACCGTCACCCGTTCGACCAGCCGGAAGCGGAACAGGAACTGGCCGACGGCTACCACATCGAGTATGCCGGCATGAAATGGGGCATGTTCTTCGTCGGTGAGTACATCGGCATCATCCTCATCTCGGCGCTGCTGGTGACCCTGTTCTTCGGCGGCTGGCACGGCCCGTTCGGCATCCTGCCGCAACTGTCGTTCCTGTGGTTCGCCCTGAAGACTGCGTTCTTCATCATGCTGTTCATCCTGCTGCGCGCTTCGATCCCGCGCCCACGCTATGACCAGGTGATGGACTTCAGCTGGAAGTTCTGCCTGCCGCTGACCCTGATCAATTTGCTGGTGACCGCTGCGATCGTGCTCTACAACACGCCAGCCGTCGCGGCCCAGTGAGGATTTGACCCATGTTCAAGTATATCGGCGACATCGTTAAGGGCACCGGCACCCAGCTGCGCAGCCTGGCAATGGTGTTCTCCCACGGGTTCCGCAAGCGCGACACCCTGCAGTACCCCGAAGAACCCGTGTACCTGCCGCCGCGCTACCGCGGCCGCATCGTCCTCACCCGCGACCCCGATGGCGAGGAGCGCTGCGTAGCGTGCAACCTCTGCGCGGTGGCCTGCCCGGTCGGCTGCATTTCGCTGCAGAAGGCCGAGACCGAGGACGGCCGCTGGTACCCGGAGTTCTTCCGCATCAACTTCTCGCGCTGCATCTTCTGTGGCCTGTGTGAAGAAGCGTGCCCGACCACCGCGATCCAGCTGACTCCGGATTTCGAAATGGCCGAGTTCAAGCGTCAGGACCTGGTGTACGAGAAAGAAGATCTGCTGATCTCCGGCCCCGGCAAGAACCCTGACTACAACTTCTACCGTGTTGCGGGTATGGCGATCGCTGGCAAGCCGAAGGGCGCTGCGCAGAACGAAGCCGAGCCGATCAACGTGAAGAGCTTGCTCCCATAAGGACAGAAAGATGGAATTCGCTTTCTACTTCGCATCCGGGATCGCCGTGGTCTCCACCCTCCGGGTGGTGACGGGCACCAACCCCGTGCACGCCCTGCTTTACCTGATCATCTCGCTGATCTCCGTCGCGATGATCTTCTTCGCCCTGGGCGCGCCGTTTGCCGGCGCCCTGGAAGTGATCGCCTACGCTGGCGCCATCATGGTGCTGTTCGTCTTCGTGGTGATGATGCTCAACCTCGGGCCAGCTTCGGTCGCCCAGGAACGGGGCTGGCTCAAGCCCGGCATCTGGGCCGGGCCGGTGATCCTGGCCGCCCTGCTGCTGCTGGAGCTGCTGTACGTGCTGTTCGTCGCGCCGAGCGGCGCGGCCATCAGCGGTACCACCGTCGGCGCGAAAGAAGTGGGTATCAGCCTGTTCGGCCCGTACCTGCTGGTGGTCGAACTGGCCTCGATGCTGCTGCTCGCTGCTGCCGTCACCGCCTTCCACCTGGGTCGCAACGAGGCGAAGGAGTAAATCATGGGTGCTATCCCTCTCGAACATGGTCTGGCAGTCGCCGGCATCCTGTTCTGCTTAGGTCTGGTTGGCCTGATGGTCCGCCGCAACATCCTCTTCGTGCTCATGAGCCTGGAAGTCATGATGAACGCCTCTGCCCTGGCGTTCATCGTCGCCGGTGCCCGTTGGGTCCAGCCCGACGGCCAGGTGATGTTCATTCTGGTGATCAGCCTGGCAGCCGCCGAGGCCAGCATTGGCCTGGCGATCCTGCTGCAGCTGTATCGCCGCTTCCACACTCTCGACATCGATGCTGCCAGTGAGATGCGCGGATGAACCTTCTCTTCCTGACTTTCGTCTTCCCCCTAGTCGGCTTCCTGCTGCTGTCGTTCTCGCGCGGGCGGTTCTCGGAGAACCTGTCCGCCCTGATCGGCGTCGGCTCGGTGGGCCTGTCGGCCGCCACCGCCGCCTACGTCATCTGGCAGTTCAACGTCGCCCCGCCTGAGGGTGGCGCCTACAGCCAGCTGCTCTGGCAGTGGATGTCGGTGGACGGCTTCGCGCCGAACTTCACCCTGTACCTGGACGGCCTGTCGGTCACCATGCTCGGCGTGGTCACCGGTGTCGGCTTCCTGATCCACCTGTTCGCCTCCTGGTACATGCGTGGCGAAGCCGGCTACTCGCGCTTCTTCTCGTACACCAACCTGTTCATCGCCAGCATGCTGTTCCTGATCCTCGGCGATAACCTGCTGTTCATCTACTTCGGCTGGGAAGGCGTGGGCCTGTGCTCGTACCTGTTGATCGGTTTCTACTACAGCAACCGCAACAACGGTAATGCGGCACTCAAGGCGTTCATCGTCACCCGTATCGGCGACGTGTTCATGGCCATCGGCCTGTTCATCCTGTTCGCCCAGCTGGGTACCCTGAACGTGCAGGAACTGCTGGTGCTGGCACCGCAGAAATTCCAGGCTGGCGACACCTGGATGGTCCTGGCGACCCTGATGCTGCTGGGTGGCGCGGTCGGTAAATCGGCCCAGCTGCCGCTGCAGACCTGGCTGGCCGACGCGATGGCGGGCCCGACCCCGGTTTCGGCACTGATCCACGCGGCAACCATGGTGACCGCGGGCGTGTACCTGATCGCCCGTACCAACGGTCTGTTCCTGCTGGCGCCGGACATCCTGCACCTGGTAGGCGTGGTAGGTGGCGTGACCCTGGTACTGGCCGGCTTCGCCGCGCTGGTGCAAACCGACATCAAGCGTATCCTCGCCTACTCGACCATGAGCCAGATCGGCTACATGTTCCTCGCCCTGGGCGTGGGCGCCTGGGACGCGGCGATCTTCCACCTGATGACCCACGCCTTCTTCAAGGCCCTGCTGTTCCTGGCCTCCGGTGCGGTAATCGTTGCCTGCCACCACGAGCAGAACATCTTCAAGATGGGCGGCCTGTGGAAGAAGCTGCCACTGGCCTATGCCAGCTTCGTGGTCGGTGGCGCTGCCCTGGCAGCCTTGCCGATCGTGACCGTGGGCTTCTACTCCAAGGACGAGATCCTCTGGGAAGCCTTCGCCAGCGGTAACACCGGCCTGCTGTACGCCGGCCTGGTCGGTGCGTTCATGACCTCGCTGTATACCTTCCGCCTGATCTTCATCGCCTTCCACGGTGAAGCCAAGACCGAAGCCCACGCTGGCCACGGCATCAGTCACTGGTTGCCGCTGGGCGTGCTGATCGTGCTGTCGACCTTCGTCGGCGCCTGGATCACCCCGCCGCTGGCCGGTGTACTGCCAGAAAGCGCCGGCCATGCCGGTGGCGAAGCCAAGCACGCGCTGGAGATCACCTCGGGTGCCATCGCCATCGCCGGCATCCTGCTGTCGGCCCTGCTGTTCCTGGGCAAGCGCAGCTTCGTCAGCGCGGTCGCCAACAGCGGCATCGGTCGGGTGCTGTCGGCCTGGTGGTTCGCTGCCTGGGGCTTCGACTGGATCTACGACAAGCTGTTCGTCAAACCTTACCTGCTGATCAGCCACGTCCTGCGCAAGGATCCGGTTGACCGCAGCATCGGCCTGATCCCGCGCCTGGCTCGCGGCGGCAACGTCGCCATGAGCAAGACCGAGACTGGCCAGCTGCGCTGGTACACCGCTTCGATCGCCGTTGGCGCAGTGCTGGTACTCGGCGCTGTGGTAGTGGCAGCGGTATGACCATGAACTTTGCGAACCTTGCGACTCTGCGAAAGGAAACCAACCCGTCATGATTTTGCCTTGGCTGATCCTGATCCCCTTCATCGGCGGCCTCCTGTGCTGGCTGGGTGAGCGCTTCGGCGCCACCCTGCCGCGCTGGATCGCGCTGCTGACCATGTCCCTGCTGCTCGGCATCGGCCTGTACCTGTGGGCCAACGGCGACTACACCCTGGCGCCCGCCCCGGGTGGCGAGCCTGCCTGGGCCCTGGAATACAAAGTCCAGTGGATCCAGCGCTTCGGCATCAGTATCCACCTGGCCCTCGATGGCCTGTCGCTGCTGATGATCCTGCTCACCGGCCTGCTCGGTGTGCTGTCGGTGCTGTGCTCCTGGAAAGAGATCCAGCGCCACGTCGGCTTCTTCCACCTCAACCTGATGTGGATCCTCGGCGGCGTGGTCGGTGTGTTCCTGGCCCTGGACCTGTTCCTGTTCTTCTTCTTCTGGGAAATGATGCTGGTGCCGATGTACTTCCTCATCGCGCTCTGGGGTCACAGCTCGGCAGATGGCAAGAAGACCCGGATCTACGCGGCGACCAAGTTCTTCATCTTCACCCAGGCCAGTGGCCTGATCATGCTGGTGGCGATCCTGGGCCTGGTGCTGGTCAACTACAGCAACACCGGCGTGATCACCTTCAACTACAGCGACCTGCTCAAGGCCGAGCTGCCGGCCGGTACCGAGTACCTGCTGATGCTGGGCTTCTTCATCGCCTTCGCGGTGAAGCTGCCGGTGGTGCCGTTCCACTCCTGGCTGCCTGACGCTCACGCCCAGGCGCCGACCGCAGGTTCCGTAGACCTGGCCGGTATCTTGCTGAAGACCGCGGCCTATGGCCTGCTGCGCTTCGCCCTGCCGCTGTTCCCGAACGCCTCGGCCGAGTTTGCGCCGATCGCCATGACCCTGGGCCTGATCGGTATCTTCTACGGTGCCTTCCTGGCCTTCGCGCAGACCGACATCAAGCGCCTGATCGCCTTCTCCAGCGTTTCGCACATGGGCTTCGTGCTGATCGGTATCTACTCCGGCAGCCAGCAGGCCCTGCAAGGCGCGGTGATCCAGATGCTGGCCCACGGCCTGTCGGCTGCCGCGCTGTTCATCCTGTCCGGCCAGCTGTACGAGCGCCTGCACACCCGTGACATGCGCCAGATGGGCGGCCTGTGGCACCGCATTGCCTACCTGCCAGCCATCAGCCTGTTCTTCGCCGCCGCGTCGCTGGGCCTGCCAGGTACCGGTAACTTCGTCGGCGAGTTCCTGATCCTGATCGGCAGCTTCGTGCATGTACCGTGGATCACCGTGATCGCCACCACCGGCCTGGTATTCGGTTCGGTGTACTCGCTGATCATGATCCACCGCGCCTACTTCGGCCCGGCCAAGGCCGACACCGTGCTGGCCGGCATGGACGGTCGCGAGCTGGTCATGGTGCTGGGCCTGGCGGTACTGCTGATCCTGCTGGGCGTGTATCCGCAGCCGTTCCTCGACACCTCTGCCGCCACCATGTCCGGCGTGCAGCAGTGGCTCGGTTCCGCTTTCACTCAACTCGCTTCGGCCCGGTAAGAGCGCTATGGAATTCACCACTCAACACTTCATCGCATTGGCGCCGATGCTGATCACCACCATCACCACCGTGGTGGTGATGCTGGCGATCGCCTGGAAGCGCAACCACTCGCAGACCTTCCTGCTGTCTACCGTAGGCCTGAACCTGGCCCTGCTGTCGATCCTGCCGGCACTGAAAGTCGCGCCCTTGGCGGTGACCTCGCTGGTCACCATCGACAAGTTCGCCTGCCTGTACATGGCGATCATCCTGGTGGCCACGCTGGCTTGCGTCACCCTCGCCCACGCCTACCTCGGCGAAGGGTCCAAGGGTTTCCCGGGCAACCGTGAAGAGCTGTACCTGCTGCTGCTGATGTCTGCCCTCGGTGGCCTGGTGCTGGTCAGCGCCAACCACCTGGCCGGCCTGTTCATCGGCCTGGAGCTGCTGTCGGTACCGGTCTATGGCCTGGTGGCATACGCCTTCTTCAACAAGCGTTCGCTGGAAGCTGGCATCAAGTACATGGTGCTGTCGGCCGCAGGCTCCGCCTTCCTGCTGTTCGGCATGGCCCTGCTGTACGCCGACGCTGGCAGCCTGACCTTCGACCAGCTGGGCAAGGCCCTGGCCGCCACCAGCATGCCAAGCCTGCTGGCCCAGCTGGGCCTGGGCATGATGCTGGTCGGCCTGGCCTTCAAGCTGTCGCTGGTACCGTTCCACCTGTGGACCCCGGACGTGTACGAAGGCGCCCCGGCGCCGGTCGCCGCGTTCCTCGCCACCGCCAGCAAGGTTGCGGTATTCGCCGTGGTCGTGCGTCTGTTCATGCTCTCCCCTGCTGCCAGCAGCGGCGTGCTGAGCACCGTCCTGGCCGTGATCGCGGTAGCGTCGATCCTGATCGGTAACCTGCTGGCACTGACCCAGAGCAACCTCAAGCGCCTGCTCGGTTACTCGTCCATCGCCCACTTCGGCTACCTGGTCATCGCCCTGGTCGCCAGCAAGGGCCTGGCCCTGGAAGCCATGGGCGTGTACCTGGTCACCTACGTGATCACCAGCCTCGGTGCCTTCGGTGTCATCACCTTGATGTCGTCGCCTTACGCCGGCCGTGACGCCGACGCCCTGTACGAGTACCGCGGCCTGTTCTGGCGCCGCCCGTACCTGACCGCGGTGCTGACCGTGATGATGCTGTCGCTGGCGGGTATCCCGCTGACCGCTGGCTTCATCGGCAAGTTCTACATCATCGCCACCGGCGTCGAATCGCAGCTGTGGTGGTTGGTCGGTGCGCTGGTGATCGGTAGCGCCATCGGTGTCTACTACTATCTGCGCGTCATGGTCACCCTGTACCTGGTCGAGCCCAACCTGCGTCGCCACGACGCCCCGCTGAAGTGGGAACAGCGCACAGGTGGCGTGATGCTGCTGGCCATCGCCATCCTCGCCTTCGTCCTCGGTGTATACCCGCAGCCTCTGTTGGACATGGTCCAGCACGCCGGCCTGCAACTGCTGGGCTGATCACTCGGCAATACGCAAAACCCCGCCTCGGCGGGGTTTTTCTTTTTCAAAGGTTACACAACGAAAGCTGTGCTTCGTCTGACACTTGCAGCGTCAGAATCCCGCTTATCGATCTGGAACCCCTGAAATGCGCCCCACCCTCCCCCTTTCGCTGCTGGCCCTGCTGGTCACCAGCGCCGCCCAGGCCGCTGGCAGTATCGAACTCGACCAGGTACTGATCGAAGATCGGCAACAGACCGAACTGGAGACTGCCGCCGAGCGTCTGCGTGAGATCCCAGGCGCCAGCAACCTGGTCGACATGGACAAGGTGGGGCAAGGACGGGTGGCCAGCAATCAGGACGTGCTGGCCTATCAACCTGGCGTGTTCGCCCAGTCCGCGGGTAACGATGGCATCAAGTTGTCGATCCGCGGCTCGGGCATCAACCGTGCGCCTGGAGCCCATGGCTCCGGGGTCTACACGATGTTCGACGGCCTGCCGCTGACAGGCCCGGGCGGTACGCCCTACGAGCTGTTCGAACCCCTGTGGCTGAGCCGTGCCGAAGTACTGCGCGGGGCCAACGGTTTCGATCAAGGCTCGCTGGCCCTGGGCGGGGCCGTCAACTATGTGACCCATACCGGTTACGACGCCGCGCCGCTGCAGGTGCGATACGAGGTCGGCAGCCGAGGCTACCAGCACCGGCAGATCAGTTCCGGGCAAGTACTGGGCAACCTCGATTATTACGTGGCCCTGACCGACTCGGAGTACGACGGCTATCAGGACCACAGCAGCGGCAGCTCGAAAGGCATTGCCGCCAATGTCGGCTACCGCTTCAACCCGAACCTGGAAACGCGCTTCTACCTGCGCTACCGGGAAACCGAAAACGAACTGGCCGGGCGCCTGACCAAGGACCAGATCAGACATGACCCTCGCGCTGCCAACCCAGGCTATCTGTCGCGCAACGACAGCCGCCCGCAACCGGGCAGCACCTGGGTGGGCAACAAGACCACCTTCTTCCTCGACGACGATTCGCGGCTGGAGGCCGGGCTGGTCTATCACGACTACCCGATGGACCTGCGCGAGGGCGCCATGCGCCTGAAGGTGGCCTACACCGATGTCAGTGGCACGCTGAACTACTTCCGGCGTGACACCCTGCTTGGCCATGAGAGCAAGACCACCGTTGGCTGGCGCACCACCAAGCACCTGCCCAACAGTGGCGCCTCGCAATTCTCCCGGGTCAATGACGTGGTCGGCGCGCGCACGCGTGACTTCACCTACCAGGGTTCGGACACCGTGCTGCACCTTGGCAATGATCTGGAACTGGTCCCCAACCTGTGGCTGACCACGGGACTTGCGGTGATCTATACCCGCCGTGAAAGCGATGTGACATACCCCGCCGATGGCGGCAAAGTCAGCCAGCATGACTGGGACTATGCCCCGCGTGTGGGCCTGCGTTACGACATTCGCCCGGACCTGCAGGTTTACGGCAATCTCAGCCGCTCGGTCGAACCGCCTCACCCATGGTCGCTGATCTGGAGCGCACCCACCAAGTTCCAGCCCATCGAGATGCAGAACCAGACCGCAACCACGCTGGAGCTCGGCGCCCGCGGTGAATCACTGCTCGGCCGCTGGGACCTGGCCTGGTACTACGCCCAGGTGCGTCACGAACTGCTGGCAGTGGAGCTGGCCCCAGGCATCACTGGCGAATACAACGCCAGCCCCACCGTACACCAAGGCGTCGAAGCCGGCCTGGACAGCCTCCTCTGGGAGCAACCCGGCACGGGCAAGCTGAGCCTGCGCCAGGCCTACACCTTCAGCGACTTCCACTACCGCGACGACGACAAATTCGGCGACAACCGCCTACCTGGCATCCCCATGCACTTCTACCAGGCGGAACTGCGCTACGACTGGCCGAGCGGGTTCTACGCCGGGGTCAACACGCAGATGGCGTCGAAAGTCCAAGTCGACTACGCCAACAGCTACCACGCCGACGCCTACGCCTTGTTCGGCGCTCGCCTGGGCTGGGATTCACCGAAGCAGGACTGGCAGACCTGGCTGGACCTGCGCAACCTGACCAACCAACGCTACGCGGCGACCGTAACGCCGGGGTACAACGATGCCGGCAAGGACGTTGCCCGCTCGACACCGGGCGAAGGCTTCGGCGTGTATGCCGGGGTTTCGTACAGCTTCCGCTGATACCGTCTCAGGACGGTAACTGCACCTGCGGCTTGGCCGCAGCGAAGATCGCCCAGCTGGAAACGAACAACGCCGCAATCAACGGCCCGATCACGAAGCCGTTGAGCCCGAATACCGCGAGCCCGCCCAGGGTGGACACCAGGATCAGGTAATCGGGCATCCGCGTGTCCTTGCCCACCAGGATCGGCCGCAGCAGATTGTCCACCAGGCCGATCACCAGCACGCCGAACGCGGTCAGGATCAACCCTGGCAGAATCGCCCCGGTCAACAGGAAGTAGGCTGCCACCGGCGCCCAGACAATCCCCGCGCCGACCGCTGGCAATAGCGACAGGAATGCCATCAGTACTGCCCAGACCAACGCACTGGGGATATCCAGCACCCAGAAGATCAAACCACCCAGCGCACCCTGGGTGATGGCCACCAGCACATTGCCCTTGACCGTAGCCCTTACCACCCGGTTGAACTTCAACTGCAGGCGGCGCTTCTGGTGTTCCGGCAACGGCACGGCCAGGCGCACCCGGCGCGCCACGTCGGCCCCCTCGCGCAGGAAGAAGAACAACAGGTACATCATGATGCCGAAGCTCACCACAAACTCGAAGGTGCCCTGGCCAAAGTTGAATGCCTGGCTGGCCAGCACCTGGCTGCCCTGGGTGGCCCATTTGGTGATCTTGTCACGCAGCCCGTCCAGGTTGCCCATGCCCATGCGGTCCAGACCGTGTTGGGCAAAGGCCGGGAGCATGTCCTTGCCGCGCTCGACGTAGCCGGCGATGTCCAGCTGCCCACTCTCGATTCGCTGGTACAGGGTGGCGCCTTCCTGCACCAGCAAGGCGCTGGTGATGATCACTGGCAGCACGGCCACCAGCAGGCACACCAGCACGGTACAGGCCGCCGCCAGGTTGCGTCGGCGGCCTAAGCGGATCAGCAGGTGACGCTGCAACGGTGCGAACAGGATGCCGAGAATCACGGCCCAGAAGATGGCGCCGTAATACGGCAGCAGGATCCACACGAAGGCGATGGTCACCAGGGTCAGGAGTACGGCCAGGGCTTTGTTCTGCAGGGCGTCTTGGTTCATGGCAACTCCTCAGGGGTCATGGTCATTAGTGCACACCACCTGGGCAAAAGTGCCACCCTGCCGTTGATTCAAATCAATACCACGGCCCCGGCCAGCCGCTAGCATCCGCGCCTTTGCCCCGGTGCGCCCATGACCCTACCTGCCAAGCCCGAACTGCTTGCCCCCGCCGGCAGCCTCAAGACCATGCGCTATGCCTTCGCCTACGGTGCCGATGCGGTCTACGCCGGCCAGCCGCGTTACAGCCTGAGGGTGCGCAACAACGAATTCGACCACGCCAACCTGGCGCTGGGCATCAACGAAGCGCATGCCCAGGGCAAGCGCTTCTACGTGGTGGTCAACATAGCGCCGCACAATGCCAAGTTGAAGACCTTCCTCAAGGACCTGGCACCGGTGATCGAGATGGCGCCCGATGCGCTCATCATGTCCGACCCCGGGCTGATCATGCTGGTGCGCCAGCATTTTCCGCAGATGCCGGTGCACCTGTCGGTGCAGGCCAATACGGTCAACTGGGCCAGCGTGCAGTTCTGGCAGCAGATGGGCCTGAGCCGGGTGATCCTGTCGCGTGAACTGTCGCTGGAGGAGATCGAGGAAATCCGCCAGCAGGTACCGGCCATGGAGCTGGAAGTGTTCGTCCACGGCGCACTGTGCATGGCCTACTCCGGTCGCTGCCTGCTGTCCGGTTACCTGAACAAGCGCGATGCCAACCAGGGCACTTGCACCAATGCCTGCCGCTGGAAATACCAGGCCACCCCAGCCACGGAAAACGCCACCGGCGACATCGTCCGAGAGGTCGAGCCGACCCTGGGCCTGGGCGCGCCCACCCAGCAGGTGTTCCTGTTGCAGGAGAGCAATCGCCCAGGCAGCGAGATGCCGACCTTCGAGGACGAGCATGGCACCTACATCATGAATGCCAAGGACCTGCGCGCCATCCAGCACGTCGAGCGCCTGGCGGCCATGGGTGTGCACTCGCTGAAGATCGAAGGGCGGACCAAGAGTCACTTCTACTGCGCCCGGGCCGTGCAGTCCTACCGCAAGGCCATCGACGACGCGGCAGCCGGTAGGCCGTTCGACATGGCCTTGATGGACAACCTCGAATCGCTGGCCCAGCGCGGCTATACCGAAGGCTTCCTGCGCCGCCATGTACACGACGAATACCAGAACTACCTGCGCGGCAACTCGCTGTCTGAGCGCCAGCAGTTCGTCGGCGAGCTGACGGGCTTGCGCGTCGATGGCCTGGCCGAGGTCAAGGTCAAGAACCGCTTCGCTTTGGGTGACCACCTGGAGTTGATGACCCCGCGTGGCAACTACCACTTCGACCTGCACCGCCTGTTCGACCGCCAACAGCACGCCATCGAAGTTGCGCCCGGCGACGGCCATGTGGTGTACCTGCCGATTCCCGAGCAGGTTGCGCTGGAGTACGGCCTGCTGATGCGCGACCTGGGCGATGCCGAACAGGCTGCCTGACAAGGCTGTAACCTGCGCCTCAGCCAGCTGACAGGCGCAAACGGCGAGGATCGTGTCTCCCCCGCACGAGACCACGCCATGTTGCGCAACCCTACCCGCCGCACCTTCGTCAAAGGCCTGGGCGCTGCCACCACACTGGCCGGACTGGGCCTGTGGCGGCCGCTGGCCCAGGCCAGCGATGGCCGCGAACTGGCCGGCCAGCACTTCGAGCTGTTCATTGGCCAGACGCCGGTCAATATCACTGGCCGGCCACGCACCGCGCTGACCATCAATGGCAGCCTGCCCGGCCCGCTGCTGCGCTGGCGCGAAGGCGACACGGTGACCCTGCGCGTGCGCAACCGCCTCGACCAGGACACCTCGATCCACTGGCACGGCATCCTCCTGCCGGCCAACATGGATGGCGTACCGGGGCTGAGCTTCGCCGGCATCGCGCCGGGTGGCGATTACCTGTACCGGTTTACCCTGCGTCAGAGCGGCACCTACTGGTACCACAGCCATTCCGGCCTGCAGGAACAGGCTGGGGTGTATGGCGCGATCGTCATCGAACCACGCGAGCCCGAGCCGCATGCCTACCAGCGCGACCATGTGCTGCTGTTCAGCGACTGGTCCGACCAACCACCCGAAGCGTTGCTGGCAACCCTGAAGAAACAGTCCGACGCCTTCAACTACCACAAGCGCACACTCGGCGACTTTTTCACCGATGTTGCCGACAACGGTTGGGGCGCTACCGTCGACGAACGCCTGGCCTGGGCGCGCATGCGCATGAGCCCGACCGATCTGGCCGACATCAGCGCCGCCAGCTACACCTACCTGCTCAACGGCCAACCCCCTGACGGCAACTTCACCTGCCTGTTCCAGCCCGGCGAAACCGTGCGCCTGCGCCTGATCAATGCGTCGGCCATGACCTATTTCGATTTCCGCATTCCGGGCCTCACGCTGACCGTGATCGCCGCCGACGGCCTGCCGGTGACGCCGGTGACCGTGGACGAGATTCGCATCGCGGTGGCCGAAACCTACGACGTGCTGGTGACCGTCGGCGACCTGCCCGCCTACACCCTCTTCGCCCAGAGCATGGACCGCAGCGGTTACGCCCGCGGTACCCTGGCACGTGCCAACGGTCTGCAGGCAGCGGTGCCCGCGCCTGACCCGCGCCCCGTGCTGAGCATGGCCGACATGGGCCACGGCAACATGGCTGCGATGGATCACGGCAACATGGCCGGCATGGACCACGCCAGCATGAGCGGCATGCAAGGCCACCCCACCAGCGAGGCCGGTAACCCGTTGGTGGACATGCAGACCATGGCCCCGCGCGCCAACCTGGCCGACCCTGGCATCGGCCTGCGTGACAACGGCCGCCGGGTGCTGACCTATGCCGACCTGCGCAGCCCCTACCCTGACCCGGACGGCCGCGAACCTTCACGGGATATCGAACTGCACCTGACAGGGCACATGGAGCGCTTCGCCTGGTCGTTCGACGGGGTCAAGTTCAGCGATGCCGCGCCGTTGCGCCTGGCCTACGGCGAGCGGGTGCGCATCACCCTGGTCAACGACACGATGATGACCCACCCCATCCACCTGCACGGCATGTGGAGCGATCTGGAGGACGAACACGGGCGCTTCCTGGTGCGCAAGCACACCGTCGACATCCCGCCCGGCAGCCGCCGCAGCTACCGCGTAACTGCCGACGCCCTGGGCCGCTGGGCCTACCACTGCCACCTGCTCTACCACATGGAGACCGGCATGTTCCGCGAGGTACGGGTCGATGAATGAGATCAGCAACCGGCGCCTGGTCACGGGCGTCGCCCTGGCCGCGCTGCTGGCCAGCGAACGGGCCACGGCCGCCAGCATGGAGCACATGGAACATGGCGTCATGCCGATGGACCACAGTCAAATGAACCACGGCACAGCCCCAAGCCAACCCCGCACACCGCTCCCCGTGCTGACCGACGCCGACCGCCAGGCCGCCTTCCCGCCCCTGCCTGGCCATCAGGTGCATGACCGCGCCGTCAACTGGGCGGTGATCGTCGATCAGCTGGAATATCAGGACTTCGAAAGCAGCAACGCCCTCAAGTGGAACGCCACGGCCTGGGTCGGTGGCGACATCGACCGCCTGTGGCTACGCACCGAGGGCGAACGGCAACAAGGCAATACCCACAAGGCAGAGTTGCAGGCGCTGTGGGGCCACGCGATCAGCCCCTGGTGGGAGTTGGTCGGCGGCCTGCGCCAGGACTTCAAGCCGGCCAGCGGGCAAACCTGGGCCGCCTTCGGCATCCAGGGCACCCCGCTGTATGGCCTGGAGCTGGAAGCCACCGCCTATGCCGGTGAGCGACAACAGAGCGCGCTGCGCCTGGAAGCTGCTTACGCTATCCTGCTGACCAACCGCTGGATCCTCGAGCCGAACCTGGAAGCCAACTTCTACGGCCGCAACGATACCGGCCACGAACAGGGCGCCGGGCTTGCCGACAGCGAGGTCGGCCTGCGCCTGCGCTACGAAATCAGCCGGGGCTTCGCGCCCTATGTCGGGGTAAGCTTCGAGCGCCTGCACGGCAACCGCGCCGACCAGGCCCGTGAAGACAGCGAAGACCTCGGCCAGACCCGTCTGGTGGCAGGCATACGCCTGCGTTTCTAAGGAGATGTTCCACCATGCTGCGTAAACACCTGATCACCTTCGGCCTGCTGGCCATCACCGGGCTTGCTCAGGCAGCCGAAACCATCGATGTCTATCGCGACCCCAACTGCGGCTGCTGCAAG
Organism: Pseudomonas sp. 382; assembly: GCF_002759075.1. Classification (NCBI taxonomy): domain Bacteria; kingdom Pseudomonadati; phylum Pseudomonadota; class Gammaproteobacteria; order Pseudomonadales; family Pseudomonadaceae; genus Pseudomonas; species Pseudomonas sp. 382. The sequence continues at coordinate 15,777 of NZ_PEMX01000019.1, read as the reverse complement.
GCCTGGATCAGCCACCTGCGCGACAACGGCTTCACCGTCAACGACCATGTCGAGCCGAACATGAGCGCCGTCAAACAGCGCCTGGGCGTGGCGCCGCGCCTGGCGTCGTGCCACACCGGGGTGATCGAGGGCAAGTTCGTCGAAGGCCATGTGCCCGCCGAACAGGTGCGCCTGCTGGCCCAGCGCAACGATCTCAAGGGCCTGGCCGTGCCAGGCATGCCCATGGGGTCGCCCGGCATGGAAATGGGTGACCACAAGGATGCCTACCAGGTCATCGGCGTGACCCAGGATGGCCAGGACACCGTGGTTGCCAGCTACTGATGCTGAGCCTTTGGGCGCTGTTTCTCAGCGCCTTCGGTGCCGCCACCCTGCTGCCGCTGCAATCGGAGGCAGTGCTGGTCGGCTTGTTGCTGCGTGAGCCCGACGCCTGGGTGACCTTGCTGCTGGTAGCCACCTTGGGCAATGTGCTCGGTTCGCTGGTCAACTGGCTGCTCGGCCGGGCCATCGAGCACCTGCGCGACCGGCGCTGGTTCCCGTTCAGCGCCAGCCAGCTGCAACGGGCGCAGCGGCGTTACCAGCGTTGGGGGCAATGGTCGCTGCTGCTGAGCTGGATGCCCGTGATCGGCGATCCGCTGACGCTGATTGCCGGCATCATGCGTGAACCATTCTGGCGTTTTCTGCTGCTGGTGACCCTGGCCAAGGGCGGGCGCTATATCGTCGTGGCGATGATTACCCTGGGCTGGTTTCATGCCTGGTAACACCTTTAACGTTTAAGGTGGTCCACTGACTGCTAAAGTCGCCAATTCCTACATGGTCCTACATGGAGTGCCCCAATGCTGCGCGCAACCGCCCTGGCCCTGGCCTGCCTCGTCGGCGCCCCGGCCATCGCTGCCGAATCGCCCACCTACGGCAAACAGCTCGAAGGCTTCAGCTACCCTCACCCCCTCCGGCATTTCGACTTCCAGTCCCAGGGCCAGCACCTGCAGATGGGCTACATGGATGTGCCAGCACAGGGCCAGGTCAATGGCCGCAGCGTGGTGCTGATGCACGGCAAGAACTTCTGCGCCGCCACCTGGGAGACCACCATCGACGCCTTGAGCCAGGCTGGCTACCGGGTCATCGCGCCGGACCAGATCGGCTTCTGCACTTCAAGCAAGCCGGCGCAGTACCAGTACAGTTTCCAGCAGCTGGCAGTGAACACCCATGCCCTGCTCGAACAACTGGGCGTCAAGCAGGCCATCGTGCTCGGCCACTCCACCGGCGGCATGCTCGCCACTCGCTATGCGCTGATGTACCCGCAGCAGGTCGAGCGCCTGGCGATGGTCAACCCGATCGGCCTCGAGGACTGGAAAGCACTCGGGGTGCCCTACCGCACGGTGGACCAGTGGTATGCCCGCGAGCTCAAGCTCGATGCCGAAGGCGTGCGCGAGTATGAACGCAAGACCTACTACGCGGGGCGCTGGAAGCCTGAATACGAGCGCTGGGTACAGATGCTGGCGGGCCTTAACAAGGGGCCGGGGCATGAGGCGGTGGCGTGGAACTCGGCGCTGATCTACGACATGATCTTCACCCAGCCGGTGTATCACGAGTTCAAGGACCTGAAGATGCCGACCCTGCTTCTCATCGGCGACCAGGACACCACGGCGATCGGCAGCGACATCGCCCCGCCTGAAGTAAAGGCCAAGCTGGGCAAGTACAAGGAACTCGGGCCGCACGTGGCCAAGCTGATTCCACAAGGCGAGCTGGTGATCTTCGAGGGCATGGGGCATGCGCCGCAGATCGAGGAGCCGCGGCGCTTCAACCGGACACTGGTGGAGTGGCTCGGGCGCTAACCCTTCCAGACCTGCGCTTCGCTCCAGCCGAGTTCGGCGAAGTCCAGGGCGCGCAGGTCGGCCTCCTCTTCACAGAAAAACTCATCCAGCTGCGGCGGCCGCACCGCTGTGTCACTGAGCATCGCATGCACCTGCCAACGGTGATGGATCTGGTGCTCGAACAAATGCGCCAGCAGGCGCAAGCGCTGTTCGCGCTGGATCCGCCCAGGCCGCACGATGCTCACGTAGCGCGCCAGCTGATCGTCCTGCAACTGCCTGCAATAGGCGATCAGCCGGTGGTCGGCCTGGGCCTGCTCGGCATGCAGGTCGGTACAGGTAGCAAACGGTTGCTCCGGCTCGAAAAAGCGCTCGCCGTCAGGGTTCGGCGTTTCACCGCGCTGTTCGCACTCAAGCATGTCCAGATAGAACCAGTCCACCGTCAGCAGATGGTTGAGGGTGGCCTTGATCGACGGGAAGAAACTGCAACGGGGGGCGATGAACTCGTCGTGGGTCAGCTGCAGGCAGGCTTTGTACAGGCGGTGGTTGGCCCAGCCATTGTTGTAGGCCTGGGTCAGCAGATGATGCGACAGCGGCTGCATGATTCGGCTCCTTCAGACGAAGCGTTGCAGTTGCATCTCCCGTAACCGGCTCAGGGTGCGTTGGTACGGGAACGCCAGATACCCTTGAGTGTAGAGCGCATCGAGCGGCACCTGCGCCTCCAGGTACAGGGCCACACGCCGATCGTAGCATTCGTCGACCAAAGCAATGAAACGGCGCACGGCGTCATCCCTGGGTGACAGCATCGGCAATTCCCGGTCGCCTGCCACGACACGCGCGGCGCCATCTTCGGTGCCGCGGGCAATGCGCCCGGCCCGCTGTTCACCGCCCAAGGCCGGAATACCCTCGACCAGGATCGCCGGAAACTGGTCGCACAAGGCCATGAACTCCATGGCGGCCAAGGGCCGTTCACAGAGTTCGGTAAAGTGGCACCAGACCGCCTGGTTGCTGCGCCGGATCACCTCGACCTGCCGCGAGCCAATCAACAAAGGCGCAGTGCTACCGGGTTCACCCGCGCTGAGCTGGAGGAAAACAGCTTCGAGCGCACCGCCTTTGCTCCCCGCTTCGGCCACCCAGTAACGCTGGCACTGTGCGCCGGGATGCAAGCGATGGTCCTGCTCGCCGGCCACCGACAGCACTTGCATGTGCCGCTCGATGGCGCTGATGGCCGGCAGGAAGCGCTCGCGATTGAAACCGTCGCGGTACAGCTGTTGCGGCGGCTGGTTGGAGGTAGCGACCACCGCCACGCCGTGGTCGAACAGCACTTGAAACAGCCGGCCGAGAATGATCGCATCGCCGATGTCGCTGACAAACAGCTCGTCGAAGCACAACACACGGATCTGCCCGGCCAGCTCCCGCGCCAATGCCTTCAAGGGGTCGGCAGTGCCGTTGAGCTGGAACAGGCGCTGGTGGACCCAGGCCATGAAGTGGTGAAAGTGCTGGCGCCGGGACGGGACGCTGAGGCAGCGGTGGAACAGGTCCATGAGCCAGGTCTTGCCGCGGCCGACCGGGCCCCAGAGGTACAAGCCCTGGGCAGCATGGCCGCTTTCCAGGGCTTCGAAACAGCTTTGCAGGGCCGTGACCGCCTGGGCTTGAGCAGGGTCATGGGCGAAGCCCTGCTCGGCGAGCGCCTGGAGATAGAGAGACTGCGGATCGAGGGGCATATAGTCGGTGGCTTGGGCAGTTAGCCCTCTATTGTCTGCACTGGCCCCTTCGCGGGCAAGCCCGCTCCCACAAGGATCGCAACGCCCCTCAGGCTTGTGGTGAACCTGTGGGAGGGTCATGGGCGAAGCCCTGCCCGGCGAGCGCCTGGAGATAGAGGGACTGCGGATCGAGGGGCATATAGTCGGTGGCTTGGGCAGTTAGCCCTCTATTGTCTGCACTGGCCCCTTCCCACAAGGATCGCACCGCCCCTCAGGCTTGTGGTGAACCTGTGGGAGCGGGCTTGCCCGCGAAAGGGCCAGTGCAGGAAAAAGCGCCTTCAGCCCTCGCTCAGGCCCACCTTCAGCAGTGTGCCGTCCTTGGCATCGGTGAGAACGTACAGGTAACCGTCCGGCCCCACCCGCACATCACGAATGCGTGCCTTCAACGCTCCCAGCAAGCGTTCTTCGTGGACGATCTTGTCACCGTCGAGCTGCAGGCGGATCAATTCCTGAGCCGCCAGCGCGCCGACGAACAGGTTGTGATCCCAGGCCTTGAAAGTCGGGCTGTCATAGAACGCCATGCCGCTGATGCCAGGCGACTTCTCCCAGACATGGTGCGGGTCGACCATGCCGTCGACATGCTTGCCCTTGGCTTCAGGGATTGGCATGAGCGAATAGTTGATACCGTGCGTAGCGATCGGCCAGCCATAGTTCTTGCCTGGCTCCGGGATGTTGATCTCGTCGCCGCCACGCGGGCCGTGTTCATGGGTCCAGAGTTTGCCGGTCCACGGGTTGAGCGCTGCGCCCTGCTGGTTACGATGGCCAAACGACCAGATTTCCGGGCGCACATTCCGCTTGCCGACGAAGGGGTTGTCCTTTGGCACTTCGCCGTCCGGCAGGATCCGCACCACCTTGCCCTGCAGCTTGTCCAGGTCCTGCGCTGTCGGGCGCTGGTTGTTCTCGCCCAGGGCAATGAACAGGAAACCGTCGCGGTCGAATACCAGCCGCGCGCCAAAGTGATTGCCTTCGGAGAGCTTGGGTTGCTGGCGGAAGATCACAGTGAAGTCTTCCAGCCGTGCGCGGTCCTCGGACAGCTGGCCACGACCCACTGCCGTGCCGGCCTTGCCATCACTGCCCTCCTCGGCATACGACAGGTACACCGTGCGGTCCTTGGCAAACTCAGGCGACAGCACCACGTCAAGCAGGCCACCCTGGCCCTCGGCCCAGACCTTGGGCACGCCGCTGATGGGTGGGCCGACCTTGCCCTCGGCGCTTACCACCCGCAGATTGCCGGGGCGCTCGGTGACCAGCATGTCCTTGCCACCCGGCAGGAAAGCCAGCGCCCAGGGGTTGCGCAGGCCATCCGCCACGGTGCTGACGGTAAGTTGGCCCTCTTCGCTGGGAAATTGCTGCTCAGGGGCGGCGTGGGCCAGCAGTGGCAACAGCGCAGCGGCGGTCAAGGTGGTCAGCCAGTTGATTCGGGTCATGCAGGATTCCTTTCTGAGGCTCAGGCGATGGATCAGGGCACACGCTGGCTATCACGCGCTGGCCGCGTCGGCTCCAGATTGGGAGCCTGCTGCTGGCGGCGCAGGTTGTCGCCATTGCCGATGCCGCGGTTATCCAGGCTTGGCGTACGGTAGATGGGCTGGGTGGACGGGCCGCGAACGGGCGGTGTGGCCGGCATGCTGCCCTGGCGACTGTTGGGGTTGGCACGCTGGATCGGGCTGTTGTAGGGGTTGTTGTTGCCTGCGGCGAGCTGCAATGGCTGCGCAAACGCAGCCTGTAACGACAGGCCCAGCGTCAAGCCGAAGAACAAGGCTGGCACCCTGGGATTCATGCTTCACCTCCTGTACAAAAAAGCGCGCCATGTGGGTTTGGATAGCCTAGGGCGCGAAGGGTTCGCGGCAAAAGTGTGAATGCGATTCCTGATGTTTCAGTATGGGCCTGATGGCACGGCGCATCAGGCCCGCCGATCACCGGGCGGCGCCGACCTTGTGCCGTGCCGCATACAGGCACAGCATCTCCATGGCCAGGGTAGCCCCGGCCAGCGCAGTGATATCGGCGTGGTCATAGGCTGGCGCCACTTCCACCAAGTCCATCCCTACCAGGTTGATACCGCGCAGGCCGCCGAGGATCTCCAGCGCCTGCAGCGTGCTCACCCCCCCGCATACCGGGGTGCCGGTGCCTGGCGCATAGGCCGGGTCCAGGCAATCGATGTCGAACGTCAGGTACACCGGCCGGTCGCCGACCCGCTGGCGGATCGCCGCGATGATCGCCTCGGTGCCTTGGCGGTGAACCTGCCGGGCATCGAAGATGGCGAAGCCCTGGCTGTCGTCATTGGTGGTGCGCAGGCCGACCTGCACCGAGCAGGATGGATCGACCAGGCCCTCGCGGGCGGCATGCCAGAACATGGTGCCATGGTCGATGCGGCCCTCTTCGTCCGGCCAGGTGTCGCTGTGCGCATCGAAATGGATCAGCGCCAGCGGGCCGTGGCGGCGGGCATGGGCCTTGAGCAGCGGGTAGCTGATGAAATGGTCACCGCCCAAGGTGAGCATGGCGCAACCGGCTTCAAGTATGTGCTCGGCATGGGCCTGGATACTCTCCGGGACCGACTGCGGGGTGCCACTATCGAAAGCGCAGTCGCCGTAGTCGATCACTGCCAGATGGTCGAACGGGTCGAAGGCCCAGGGCCAGTGGCGCGCCCAGGCCTGCTGCACCGAGGCGGCACGGATTGCGCGCGGCCCGAAACGCGCCCCGGGGCGGTTGCTGGTGGCGTTGTCGAAAGGCACACCGCTGACCACCACATCCACTCCACGCAGGTCGCGACTGTAGCGACGACGAGAGAAACTGGTAATACCTGCGTAGGTACTTTCCGCTGCAGTACCGTACAGGCTGTCACGGGTCATGGCCTGGTCGTTGTTCTGGGCTTGTTCCACGGTTGGGCTCCTTTGTGTTTATCGGTCACTGGCGGCTACGGAAGGCGGTCCACAGCCGGTTGCGCTGACGCAGGTCGGACAGCGCCATGCTGCGGTCGGCATACAAGCGCTCACGCACATCGGCAGGCGGGTAGATATCCGGGTCATTGCGCACGGCGTCATCGACCAGAGCCGTCGCGGCCTGGTTGGCATTGGCAAAGAACAGCGTATTGGTGAGCGCAGCCACCGACTCAGGTTTCAACATGAACGCAATGAACGCCCGGGCAGCTTCCGGGTGTGGGGCGTCCTTGGGGATGACCAGGTTGTCCTGCCACACCAGCGTGCCTTCACGGGGAATGCGGTAGATCAGCTCGAACGGCTTGCCGGCACGGCGCGCCTGGTCGGCGGCCATGGCCGCGTCGCCGTTGTAGGTCAGCGCCAGGCACACGCTGCCGTTGGCCAGGTCACTGATCTGTCGGCCATTGGCGACGTAGCTGATCGACGGCTGCAGCTGGTTGAGCAGGTCCTGCGCCGCCGCGAGGTCGGCCTTGTCCTGGCTGTAAGGGTCCTTGCCGAGGTAGTTGAGGGCGACACCGATCACTTCCTGTGGTGAGTCCGGCATGGCAATGCCACACGCCTTGAGGCGGCTGGCGTACTCGGGCTTGAACAGCAGGTCGAGGCTATCCAGCGGTACATCGCCCAGGCGCTGGCGCACCGCCTCGACATTCACCCCCAGGCCCAAGGTGCCCCAGGTATAGGGCACCGCGTAGCGGTTGCCTGGGTCGGTCTCGGCCAGCTTGGCCAGCAGGTCCTTGTCAAGGTTGGCGTAGCCGGGCATGCCTTGCGCATCGAGCGGTTGCAGGGCATTGGCCTTCAGCGCCCGGGCCAGCACGGTGGCTGATGGCACCACCACGTCGTAGCCGCTGCCGCCAGTGAGCAGCTTGGTTTCCAGGACTTCGGTGGTGTCAAAGGTGTCGTAACGCACCTTGTAGCCGGTTTCCTTTTCGAAGCGCTGAAGGGTTTGCGGCGCGACGTAGTCGGCCCAGCTGTAGAGGTTGACGACCTTTTCTTCGGCCTGCAGCGGCAGAGCCAGGATCAAGGATAACAGGCACAGCGATCGACGCATGACGGGCACCTCGGCAAGTGGGTGGATGCCGCCAGCATGCCATCCGGGTAACATTGCAAGAATGGCAAGTTTGCAAAGCTGACATTCATCAGGAGCAATGTGATGCTCGGACAACTGCACGACCCCGACCTGCACCTGCTGCGGCTGTTCGTCACTGTAGTAGAGGCAGGCGGCTTCAGTGCCGCCCAGGGCGTACTGGGGCTGAGTCAGCCCACCATCAGCCAGCGCATGGCGCAGTTGGAAACGCGCCTGGGTTACCGCCTGTGCAGCCGCGGCAAAGGCGGTTTTCGGCTGACCGAAAAGGGCGAGTTGCTGCTGGAAGCGGCACGCGGGCTGTTGCTGAACGTCGAGTCGTTCCGTCAGCAGGCCAACGGCGTCGCCGGGCGCTTGCTGGGGACGGTGCGGGTGGGCATGGCCGAGCACCAGGATGCGGCCGTGAGCCTGCGCCTGGCCACGGCCATCTCACGCTTTCGCCGGCGCGAAGAAGCCGTGCAACTGGAGCTGATCAGCGCACCACCGGCGGAACTTGAGCGACTGCTGCTGGAGCAACGGCTCGACGTTGCCATCAGCTATTTTTCCGGCAACCAGGCGGCGTTCGATTATCAGCCTTTGTTCGAAGAGCGCCAGCGCTTGTACTGCGGCAAGGGGCATGTGCTGTTCGACAAGGCCAAGGTGACGCACGAGCAGTTGCTGGAGGCGGACCAGGTGCGCCACCCGTACCGCTTTCTCAAAGGCGGCGAGCCGTTCCAGAGCCGACGCAGCATGGCGGTGGCGGAACAGATCGAGAGCGTGCTGACACTGATACTTTCGGGTCGGCATATTGGCTACCTACCGTGTCATTGTGCAGCGAGCTGGGAAGACCAGGGGATGTTGCGGGCGCTGGATACGGAGCTGGATTTCGTGGTGCCGTTCACCTTGGCTCGGCATCGGGCACAGCGGCCTGGGGAGGCGCAGGCCGCATTTGTAGAGGATTTGCTGGTAGCGTTCTCCTGACATGGCCTGTTCGCGGGTAAACCCGCTCCTACACGTTCATCACAGCCTTCAAGACTTGTGCTGTACCTGTACAAGGAGCGGGTTTACCCGCGAAGAGGCCAAGTCAGGCGGCGACCTCTAGTAAGCCATGCTCCAGGTCAGGGTGTAGGTGCGGCCCCGGCCCTGGTAGTCATACAGATAGGCCGGCCCGTAGGTCGGCGAGTAGAACAGCGTCGCCCGCTGCCCCCACACGGTGCTGTACTGCTTGTCCAGCAGGTTCTGTATCCCCGCGCTGAAAGTGCCGAAACCGCTGTCCTGGCTGGCCAGCAAGTCAAAGGTGGTGTAGCCGTCGATTTCATGATCGGCATCGTCCTTCAAGCTGAAGGCGTGGTTGGCCTGCAGCCGCGCACTGCGGCCATCGCCCTTCCAGCCGACGAACGCGGTGGCCTTGGACAGCGAGGCATAGCGGGCATCGCGCTTGATCCAGTCGCCGTCGGCATCTTCTTCCTCGGAACGGGTCAGGTGCAGCGTTCCACCCGCCTCCCAGCCCGCCAGGAAATGCCGGGTCAATGCGCCCTCGAAGCCGAAATCGCGGCTTTTCTGATCCTCGACGTCGATGGTCAGCGTCTGCGAGTCGACGTTGATGATCTTGTCCGACCAGATGTAGTACAGCGCCGCCTGCGCGTCCCATTCGAGGTCGGCATAGCGCCAGCCCAGCTCGACCTGGCGACTCTTGATGCCGGCCAGCGGGTTGTCCGCCACGCTCAGGCCAGGCTTGCCGTAGTACTTGGCCGGGTCTGGCAGGTCGAAACCTTCACCATAGTTGGTCCACACCTGATGACCGTTCTTGAAGTCGTAGATGGCGCCGACGTTGTACAGGTTGACCTCATAGTCGTTACTACCACCGGGTACGCCCTTGAAGTCACTGACATCCACATCCATCTGCTGGCGCCGGGCGCCGCCGGACAAGGTCAGGTTGTCGCTGGCATGCCAGTCGAGCTGGGCGTAGACCGAAACGCCATCGACCCGATAGCTGGGGTAGCGCTCGGCCTTGCTTTGCTTGTCCAGGTCCAGCCCACCGCTCTGAGAGGACGTCAGCGCATCGAACGTGGTCTGGTCGGCGTTGAAACGCTCGCGATCCAGGTCGACGCCGTAGGTCAGCTTGAGGCTGTCCCACTGCTTGGCGAACAGCCCCTTGAGGCTGGTGACTTCGAAGTTCTGTTGCGAGGCAGCGAAGTACACGCCACGCGACCCGCTCGGAGTGGCACGGTTGTAGTACGGGAACGGATAGAAATTATCGTCTTCCTTGCGGTACGAGGCCTGCAAGTAGAAGTCCTGGCCCAGCACGTCGGTGTGGTGGTAATTGGCGTTGAGCAACAGGCGCCGGGTGCGTGGCTCAAGGTCAGAGGAATAACCGCCGCGCAGTTTGGCGTCCTCCAGGTCCGAGGGGGCGTTGTAGTTGAGGTTGGGGAAGTAGATGCCGGTACTGCCGTGGTTGCCGGAATCGTAGTACTGGGCCAGCAGGTCGAGGCTTTGCTCGTCGATGAGTTTCAGGCCGAGGGTGCCCAGCACATCGACAGTGCGGTTGTACTGCAGGTCGGTCTGGGTGTTATCGATGAAGATCTGCTCGCCTGCGCCATCGTAGAAGGCTTCGTTCTGCTCCCCGGAAATCCCCAGGCGCGCGTTGACCCGGTCGTTGCCGCCACTGATCGACTGGGCGAAACGAGTGGCCAGGTCATCACTGTTGTTGAAACCGCTGCTGGCACCGAGCTGGGTCTCGAAGCGTGCCGGGCCCGCTTCGCCCTTTTTAGTGACGATATTGATGATGCCGCCCGTTGCGCCACCGCCGTAGATGGCACTGGCGCCAGACAGCACCTCGACGCGTTCGACGTTGAACGGCGAAATGCTGTCGAACTGGCGCGACAGGCCGCGCGAGCTGTTCTGGCTGACACCGTCGATCATCACCAGCACATTGCGACCGCGCATGTTCTGGCCGTAGTTGGTGCGCCCTTCGGGCGCCAGGTCGAGGCCCGGCACCAGCTTGCCGATAGCCTCCTTGAGGCTGACGCCGCTGTCGATCTGTTCACGCAGCTGCTGTTGGTCAACCACCCATACCGTGCCGGGGATTTCGCTGATGGCGGTGCTGGTGCGCGAGGCAACACTGACTTCGATGGGCTTGAGGTTGACCGCCTGCGGCGCGGGCACGGCCTTGCGCAGGGTGACCGTGCCGGCATCGCTGAATTGCCAGGCCATGTCACTGCCTGCCAGCAGCAGCTGCAGCGCCTGCTCGATACTGTAGCTGCCCTGCAGTGCCGGGCTGTTCAGGCCGGCCACATCCCCGGTGGTGTACAGCAGGTGCAGGCCAGCCTGGTCGGCAAAGGCGGTCAGGGCCTGATCCAGCGTTTGTGCTGGCAGGTCCAGTTGAACCTGGCGCGCCTGAACCTGCGCTGCCACGTCTGTGGCGGCCCACGCCTGCAAGGGGCCGGCGAACATGGCCAGGGCACTGCAGGACATCAGGGCATGGTGAAGGCGACCGCCGCGACGGTAGTTGGGCTTGGGCAAGAGAGGCACGAATGAGCTTCCAGACAAGTCGTGAAAGAGAACGGGTTGCTGATCAGTCCCACTACGACGTTCTGGCTTGCACGAACTTGCAGCGCCAAATGAAAAAAATTTCGATTATTTTTTACAGGCTCAATGCACGACGGCCAGCCAGGGCAGATAGGTGACTTTCAGGCCATAACGCTGCTCCAGGGTGCGCAGCAGGGCCTGCGGCTCGTTCAAATCGAACACACCGCTGACTTCGAGAGCCGACAGCGTGTGGTCGGAGAGCAGAATGCGGCCATGCTGGTAGCGCTCGAGTTCGGCCAGTACCTGCCCAAGCGGTTTGCCATTGAAGATCAGCTTGCCACGCTGCCAGGCAGTCTGCGCGCTGGCGTCGACGGCGATCGCCAGGTTGTGCTCGCCAAGCCGGGCTGCCCCCTTGGCCAGCACAACCTGGCCGTCACGACGCACACTGAAGGTGGCCGCACTGCCCTGCACGGCCTCGCCGGCGGTTTCGACGACGAAGGGCCGTGGGTCATCGGTGGTTTCGAAAAGGGCCTCGCCAGCTTGCAGCGTCACCCGGCGTTCGTTGGCGCTGAAGGACACACTGAGGGCGCTGGCGCTGTTGAGCAGTACCCGCGAACCGTCTGCGAGGGTGATGCTCTGCCGCTCGCCCATGCCCGTGTGATAGTCCGCCAGCCACACCGGCACCTGTTGCCAGCTGCCGTAACCTGCCACCAGCAGCACAAGCGAGGCAGCGATGCCTGCCGCCCAGTGACGCTTGCTGCTGCGCCCGGGCGCGGCTTCCAACGCTTGGGCAGCCTGTGTATTCCCCAGATCCTGCCACAGCGCTTCGGCCTCATGTGCCGCCTCGGCATGCGCCGGGCTGAGCTGGCACCAGCGCAGATAGCGTGCCCGATCGGTCGCACTGGCCCGCCCCGAGTGCAGCAGTACCTGCCAGTCGAGGGCATCGTCGGACAAGTCACTGATCGGCTGCGGAGCGTGCATGGTCGAAGTTTCAGTCATGGTTGTGCTTGAGCCAGTCGCGGCAATGGCGCAGGGCCTGGCCGATGTATTTTGCCACCATGCTCTCGGAAACGCCCAACCGTTGTGCGATCTGCGCCTGGGTCAGGCCTTCGACACGGTTCAGCAGCAACGCCTGGCGAGCATTGCTGGATAACTGCAGCAGTGCTTGGTCGAGTATCTGCAGGCGCTCCCGGGCCAACAGCGTCGCCTCAGGCGCCGGCGCCGGGCAGGCCACCTCTTCTGCGCCATCGCTGCCCTCATGGCTGGAGGCGATGCGCTGTTCGCGGCGCAGCGCATCGATGGCCAGATTGCCAGCCACGCGGAAGATGAAGCTGCGCGCATGCAGCACCGGCACCGCCTGCTCGTCGATCTTGACCAGTTTCAGGTAAGTCTCCTGCGCCACGTCGGCGGCACGCTGCCGATCACTCATGCGCCGGGTGAGGAACTGCAGCAGGTCGTCGTAGTGCTCCTGGAAACTTGCCAGCAGAGCGGACACGGGAGACGTCAGCATGGGGTAAAGCACTGCCAGTAGGAGAAATTATCGGGCGTTAATGAGAAACAGTATCTTTCATAACACCCTGTGCTTTCAACGCTGCCGTGCTTTTGCCACACTGCAGGCACCACTTCGTCGGTAAGGACCTTCCATGGCTGCCCATTTGCGCCGTTCCCTTCGCTTGCTGCTGGTGTTGCTGCTGGCGGGCGGGCTCAACGCCTGCGCACTGTTCCAGGCCCGCGACCCGCTTGCTATCAGCGTGATCGGCATCGAGCCGCTGCCAGGGCAGGAGCTGGAAATGCGCATGGCGGTGAAAATGAGAGTGCAGAACCCCAACGAGTCGCCCATCGACTATAACGGCGTTGCGTTGAACCTGGAGGTGAACGGCCAGCCGCTGGCGTCTGGGGTCAGTGATCAGCAAGGGCGCATCGGCCGTTATGACGAAGCCGTGATCGTGGTGCCAGTGAGCATTACGGCGTTCGCCTTCCTGCGCCAGGCCTATGGCCTGGGCAAGCTCGATACATTGCAAGGGATGCCTTACAAGCTGCGAGGCAAGCTGGCCAGCGGGCCGTTTGGCACCGTGCGCTTCACCGATGAGGGCAAGCTGGACCTGCCCAAGGAGGGCAGCCTGTATTGGTAGGGCGTGGGATCAGCGACTGGCGCTGGCGGCAGCCATCATCTTGTTGACCTCGCTGCGGACCATACTGGCGAATTCTGGCGGCGACATCGCGTCCAGCTCACCACGCACCCACTCAGCCCACTTGCCTTTGCGGCGCGGCTTTTCAGCGATCAGTCGCGCAGCTTCACCCTTGGCCTTGCCCAGGTTGTTCTGCCACAGCTCGAACAGCCGGGCCTTTTCCGCCTCGATCTGCGCCCGTTCCTCGAAGCTCATGTTGGCCAGATTGAAAGTCATGAAGGTACCTGCCGGTTGAAAATGGCCGCTATCTTACACTCAGGCGGCGCATCATCGGCAAAGCCTTCGCAACTTTCCCGCCGCGCAGGCATCCATTGTTCTAACAATCCCATCGACGAGGACGTGTTCATGGCCCGGAAAAACGCCGCACTGGCAGACAGTGATCAGATCAAGGACCAGGTGTTCAGTGAACTGCAGGCATTGATCGAAGAATCGGAAAAACTGCTCAACGACAGCGCCGCACTGGTTGGCGAAGAAGCCGAGACACTGCGTGCCCAGGTCAGCCTGAAACTGCGCCAGGCTCGCCAGGCCGCCGGCCAGGTGCGCGCCAAGGCGCAACCGGTGGTGGACGCCACCCAGGACTACATCGGTGGCCATCCATGGCAGACCGTGGCAGTGTCTGCAGGCTTTGGCTTGGTGGTCGGCCTGCTGCTGGGGCGCCGCTACTGAGCGTCAGGCCGCTAGCGCCATCGGGATGCCGCTGTGAAAACGTAGCTCCTGGTCCGGTGACAGGATCAGTTCGGCTTCGGCTTCACGCACCAGGGTGACGCGGCGGGCAATATCCGCCTCGTCACCGTACTGCTGGGCCAGTTTCAGGTAACCCTGATAGTGGCGTGCTTCGCTTTTCAACAAGCCGTGATAGAAGGTGCCGAGCTCTTCATCGAGGTGCGGCACCAAGGCAGCAAAGCGTTCGCAACTACGGGCTTCGATGAATGCCCCGACCACCAGCGTATCCACCAGTTTCACCGGCTCGTGAGCGCGCACCAGACGGCGCAGGCCAGACGCATAGCGCCCTGCTGAAACCGGCCGCAATGGCACGCCACGACGCTTCATCAGCCGCAGTACCTGCTCGTGATGCACCAGCTCTTCGCGGGCCAGGCGCGACATCATGTTGATCAGGTCCAGGTGGGTGTTGTACTTGGCGATCAGGCTCAGGGCCGTGCTGGCCGCCTTGAACTCGCAATTCTTGTGATCGATCAGTAGGGTTTCCTGGTCGGCGAGTGCCGCTTCGATCCAGGCGTCTGGGGTCGGGCAGCCGAGAAAGGCATCGATTTCGGGGATCAGCGACATAAGCGAACAACCACACTGGACAGGCAAGACCGGCGATTATACCGAGGGCGGCGGGTATCACCAGTGACTATGCTTGATGTATATCAAACGGCGACGCGGGAAGCGCCGACTATAGTCAGGCATTGGTCGCAACCTTTGAACGGAGTTCACGCCCATGCAAGAGGTTCGCAGCATCCTCGTTGTCCTCGACCCCGAACATGCCCATAGCCGTGCACTGACCCGGGCCAAGCTGATTGCCAGCGTAACCGGTGCTCGCCTGCACCTGCTGATGTGTGACAAGAAGCATGACCACAGTGCGTTGCTCAGTTTGCTCAGCAGCCAATTGCATGATGCTGGCTATGACAATGTCAGCCATGAGCAGAACTGGCACGAGAACTTGCATGAATCGATCATCGCCGTGCAGCAGGCCGAGGGTTGCGAGCTGGTGATCAAAGAGCACCGGCCGGAAAGCCCGCTTAAGAAGGCCCTGCTGACGCCTACCGACTGGAAGCTGTTGCGCCAGTGCCCCTGTGCGGTACTGATGGTCAAGAGCGAACGACCCTGGACCGGTGGCGTGGTTCTGGCAGCGGTGGATGTCGGCAACCAGGACGAGGATCATCGTCGCCTGCATGCCAGCATTATCGACCACGGTTATGCGATTGCCGGGTTGGCCAAGGGCGACCTGCATGTCGTCAGTGCGCACCCCTCCCCCATGCTGTCGGCATCAGACCCGGTTTATCAGCTGAGTGAAACGATCGAGAAGCGCTATCGCGAGGCCTGCAGTGCGTTCCAGGCCGAATACGATATCAGTGAAGACCGCCTGCATGTCGCCGAAGGGCCAGCTGATGTGTTGATTCCTTATTTGCAGAAGCAGCTCGATGCCGTGGTCACGGTGATCGGCACTGTAGCCCGCACAGGGATTTCCGGGGCCCTCATCGGCAATACCGCAGAAGTAGTGCTCGATTCGCTGGAAAGCGATGTGCTGGTGCTCAAGAGCGAAGAAGCGACAGCACACCTGGCGGAACTGGCCCGGGGCTGAAAGTTTCCTGGGCCAGAAAGACAAAACCCCTACCTGCATGCGCAGATAGGGGTTTTGCGAAATGAATCTTGACGATGACCTACTCTCACATGGGGAAACCCCACACTACCATCGGCGATGCATCGTTTCACTACTGAGTTCGGGATGGGATCAGGTGGTTCCAATGCTCTATGGTCGTCAAGAAATTCTGT
>NZ_PEMX01000018.1:0-104504 GCF_002759075.1 Pseudomonas sp. 382 | reverse complement strand
ATCGGCGCTTTGGTGGAAGGGGTGGGGCGATGTCTCCCACGGTCTGTACTGCTGCTAACAGTCAGAATCGGGCATTTAGTCCCACCACCCCTTCAAGTCTAACCATACAAGCGGGCGTGCCCGCGAACACGGGCGCAGCCCGTGCCATACATCGTGTTGTCTACTTCGCGGGCAAGCCCGCTCCCAAAGGGTTGTGTGCAGGCATAAAAAAACCGACTTATTCACATAAGTCGGCTTTCAATCGAAACAGCTGTGTATAACTCAGCTTTTCTTGATCTTCTCCGGGCGCTTCCAGCCCGCGATATTGCGCTGGCGCGCACGGGCCACCGCCAAGTCACCTGCTTCGACAGCCTGAGTGATGGTCGAACCGGCCGCCGTGGTGGCACCGGCCTTGATTTCCACAGGCGCCACTAGCGAGTTGTTGGAGCCGATGAACACGTCCTCCCCCATCACGGTCTTGAACTTGTTGGCGCCATCGTAGTTGCAGGTAATGGTACCGGCGCCGATGTTGGTACGCGCACCGATCTCGGCGTCTCCCAGGTAGGTCAGATGGCCAGCCTTGGCGCCTTCCCCCAAATGGGCGTTTTTCAGTTCGACGAAGTTACCCACATGGGCCTTGGCTTCCAGCACGCTGCCCGGGCGCAGGCGGGCGAACGGCCCGGCATCGCTGCCCTCGCCCATCACCGCGCCGTCGAGATGCGTGTTGGCCTTGATGACTGCCCCCTTGCGCAGGGTGCTGTCCTTGATCACACAGTTCGGGCCGATCTGCACGTCGTCCTCGATGACTACCTTGCCTTCCAGGATGACGTTGATGTCGATCAGCACGTCGCGACCCACAGTCACTTCGCCACGCACATCGAAACGGGCCGGGTCGCGCAAGGTGACACCCTGGGCCATCAGGCGGCGGCCTTCACGCAGCTGGTAATGGCGCTCGAGTTCCGAGAGCTGGCGACGGTCATTGGCGCCCTGTACTTCCATCGGGTCATGGGGCTGTTCGGTGGCGACCACCAGGCCATCAGCCACCGCCATGGCAATGACATCAGTGAGGTAGTACTCACCCTGGGCATTGTTGTTCGACAGGCGGCCCATCCAGTCGGCCAGGCGCGCGGCAGGCATGGCCAGAATACCGGTATTGCCTTCCTTGATCGCCTTTTGCGCTTCGCTGGCGTCCTTGTGCTCGACAATAGCGATCACTTGGCCTTCGCCATCACGCACGATGCGGCCATAACCGGTCGGGTCTTGCAAGGTGACGGTGAGCAGGCCGAGCTGCGTGTCGTTAACCTTCGCCAGCAACCGCTGCAGGGTTTCCACTTCGATTAGCGGCACATCGCCGTACAGCACCAGCACGGTATCGGCAGTGATCGCTGGCAAGGCCTGCGCAACGGCGTGACCCGTGCCCAGCTGCTTGTCTTGCATGACGAAATTCAGGTCGTCGGCTGCCAGGCGCTCACGCACCAGCTCGGCGCCGTGACCGATGACCACATGAATGCCCTGTGGCTGGAGCTGGCGCGCGCTGTGGATAACGTGACCGAGCATGGAGTTGCCGGCTACCGGGTGGAGTACCTTTGGCAGCGCCGAACGCATGCGTGTACCTTGGCCTGCGGCGAGAATGACGATATCGAGGGACATTGACTGGCTACCAATCCTGGGTGGTCAGGGATGACCGAAGAGGGAATTCAGAAAAAGAAAAAGGGTAGCCGAGGCTACCCTTTAACTCAATCGCAACGGAAGTATGCGGCAAAAGCCGGATTACTTGCCCTTGCGCATTTGCTGGACAGTACGCAGCTGAGCTGCTGCTTCGGCCAGACGTGCGGCAGCAGCACCGTAGTCGAAGTCCGAGCTTTTCGCGTTCAGGGCGTTCTCAGCAGCCTTGAGGGCTTCCTGAGCCTGAGCTTCGTCCAGGTCGGCAGCGCGCTGCACGGTGTCGGCAAGAACCTTCACCATGTTCGGCTGCACTTCGAGGAAGCCACCGGAGATGTAGAACACCTCACGATCGCCACCTTGCTTGGTCAGCGTGATCGGACCAGGCTTGAGATTGGTGATCAGCGGGGCGTGGCCTGGAGCGATACCAAGATCGCCCAGGTTGCCGTGCGCTACTACCATCTCGACCAGGCCGGAGAAGATTTCTCCTTCCGCGCTGACGATATCGCAATGGACTGTCATAGCCATCTGCTTGCCTCAACCTGATTAGCGCCCCTTGCGGGGCGCCGGGATTACAGTTTCTTGGCTTTCTCGATCGCTTCGTCGATGCTGCCGACCATGTAGAACGCTTGTTCTGGCAGGTGGTCGTAGTCACCTTTGAGGATGCCGCTGAAGCCAGCGATGGTGTCTTTCAGGGGAACGTACTTGCCTGGCGAACCGGTGAAGACTTCGGCCACGAAGAACGGCTGCGACAGGAAGCGCTGGATCTTACGAGCGCGGGCTACCAGTTGCTTGTCGCTTTCGGACAGTTCGTCCATACCCAGGATCGCGATGATGTCCTTCAGCTCTTTGTAGCGCTGCAGAACATACTGAACGCCACGAGCGGTCTCGTAGTGTTCGTTGCCGATCACGTTCGGATCCAGCTGGCGCGAAGTCGAGTCCAGTGGGTCAACCGCTGGGTAGATACCCAGGGAAGCGATGTCACGGGACAGAACGACGGTGGCGTCCAGGTGAGCGAAGGTGGTCGCTGGCGACGGGTCGGTCAGGTCGTCCGCAGGTACGTATACGGCCTGAACGGAGGTGATCGAACCTTCTTTGGTCGAAGTGATACGCTCTTGCAGAACGCCCATCTCTTCGGCCAGGGTCGGCTGGTAACCTACTGCCGAAGGCATACGGCCCAGCAGTGCAGATACTTCGGTACCGGCCAGGGTGTAACGATAGATGTTGTCGACGAACAGCAGAACGTCGTTACCTTCGTCACGGAACTTCTCAGCCATGGTCAGGCCGGTCAGCGCTACGCGCAGACGGTTTCCTGGTGGCTCGTTCATCTGACCGTAGACCAGCGCTACCTTGTCGAGAACGTTGGAGTCCTTCATCTCGTGGTAGAAGTCGTTACCCTCACGAGTACGCTCACCCACACCAGCGAACACGGAGTAACCGCTGTGTTCCATGGCGATGTTACGGATCAGTTCCATCATGTTTACGGTCTTGCCGACGCCGGCGCCACCGAACAGACCAACCTTACCACCCTTGGCGAACGGGCAGACCAGGTCGATAACCTTGATGCCGGTTTCCAGCAGGTCGTTGCCGCCTGCCTGGTCAGCGAACGAAGGCGCTGGCTGGTGGATACCGCGACGCTCTTCTTCGCCGATCGGGCCGGCTTCGTCGATCGGGTTGCCAAGTACGTCCATGATACGGCCCAGGGTGGCCTTACCAACTGGAACGGAGATGGCAGCGCCGGTGTCGACGACATCCAGACCGCGCTTCAGGCCTTCGGTCGAGCCCATCGCAATGGTACGAACCACGCCGTCGCCCAGCTGCTGCTGAACTTCGAGGGTGGTTTCCGCGCCTTGAACTTTCAGCGCGTTGTAAACACTCGGTACGACGTCACGTGGGAATTCCACGTCGATGACGGCGCCGATGATTTGAACGATACGTCCGCTACTCATAGCTGGATCCTCTGAATTTTTGAACCGTTAAACCGCGGCAGCGCCGCCGACGATTTCCGAGATCTCCTGGGTGATCGCAGCCTGACGCGCCTTGTTGTAGATCAACTGCAGCTCTTTGATCAAATCACCGGCGTTGTCTGTGGCGTTCTTCATGGCGATCATCCGGGCTGCCTGTTCAGCAGCGTTGTTCTCGACCACCGCCTGGTATACCTGCGACTCCACGTAACGCACCATCAAGCCGTCCAGCAGCTCTTTTGCGTCAGGTTCGTACAGATAATCCCAGTGATGCTTGAGATCCTGATCCGGGGTTGCCACCAACGGTACCAATTGCTCGACCGTCGGTTTTTGGGTCATGGTGTTGATGAACTTGTTCGAAACCACCGAAAGGCGATCGATACGGCCGTCCAGGTAGGCGTCCAGCATCACTTTGACGGAGCCGATCAGATCGTTGATCGATGGCTCTTCGCCCAGGTGGCTGATCGCGGCTACCACGTTGCCGCCAAAGATGCGGAAGAAAGTCGCACCCTTGCTGCCGATCACGCACAGGTCGATTTCAACGCCCTGTTCGCGGTTTTCGTTCATGTCCTTGACCAGGGCCTTGAACAGGTTGGTGTTCAAGCCGCCGCACAGACCACGGTCACTGCTCACCACGATATAACCGGCGCGCTTTACAGGGCGCTCGATCATGAACGGGTGGCGGTATTCCGGGTTGGCGTTGGCCAGATGACCGATCACCTGGCGGATACGCTCCGCGTAAGGACGGCTAGCAGCCATGCGCATTTGTGCCTTGCGCATCTTGCTGACCGCCACTTTCTCCATGGCGCTGGTAATTTTTTGCGTGCTTTTGATGCTCGCAATCTTACTGCGAATCTCTTTTGCGCCTGCCATGTATCACCTATCAGGTTAGCAAGCGGGGGCCGGAGCCCCCGCTGCGGCTTACCAGGTCTGGGTGGCCTTGAACTTCTCGATACCGGCTTTCATGCCAGCGTCGATTTCGTCGTTGAAGTCACCCTTCACGTTGATCTTCGCCATCAGTTCGGCGTGATCACGGTTGAAGTAGGCGATCAGCGCTTGCTCGAAGCTACCGACCTTGGAGACTTCCACGTCAGTCAGGAAACCACGCTCAGCGGCGTACAGCGACAGGGCCATGTCCGCGATGGACATTGGCGCGTACTGCTTCTGCTTCATCAGCTCGGTTACGCGCTGACCATGCTCCAGCTGCTTGCGGGTCGCTTCGTCCAGATCGGAAGCGAACTGGGCGAATGCAGCCAGTTCACGGTACTGAGCCAGAGCGGTACGAATACCACCGGACAGCTTCTTGATGATCTTGGTCTGAGCGGCACCACCTACGCGGGATACCGAAACACCGGCGTTCACTGCAGGGCGGATGCCCGAGTTGAACATGGCCGATTCCAGGAAGATCTGACCGTCGGTGATGGAAATCACGTTGGTCGGAACGAACGCGGAAACGTCGCCAGCCTGGGTTTCGATGATCGGCAGGGCGGTCAGGGAACCGGTCTTGCCAGTGACTGCGCCGTTGGTGAACTTCTCGACGTACTCTTCCGAAACGCGCGATGCACGCTCCAGCAGACGGGAGTGGAGATAGAACACGTCACCTGGGTACGCTTCACGTCCTGGTGGACGGCGCAGCAGCAGGGAAATCTGACGGTAGGCAACGGCCTGCTTGGACAGGTCATCGTAAACGATCAGGGCGTCTTCACCGCGGTCACGGAAGAACTCGCCCATGGTGCAGCCGGCGTAAGGAGCCAGGAACTGCAGTGCGGCGGATTCCGAAGCACTGGCAACGACCACGATGGTGTTGGCCAGGGCGCCGGTTTCTTCCAGCTTGCGAACGATGTTGGCAACGGTGGAACGCTTTTGGCCGACTGCAACATACACACAGAAAATACCGGAGTCTTTCTGGTTGATGATGGCGTCGATGGCCATGGCGGTCTTGCCGATCTGGCGGTCACCGATGATCAGCTCGCGCTGGCCACGGCCGACAGGAATCATGGCGTCGACGGACTTGTAGCCAGTCTGTACAGGCTGGTCTACCGACTTACGCCAGATCACGCCCGGAGCCACTTTCTCGACCGCGTCGGTCTGGGTGTTGCCCAGAGGACCCTTGCCGTCGATCGGGTTGCCCAGTGCGTCAACGACGCGACCCAGCAGTTCCTTACCAACCGGAACTTCCAGGATGCGGCCGGTGCACTTGGCGCTCATGCCTTCGGCGAGGGTGTCATAGGCACCCAGGATCACCGCACCTACGGAGTCTTGCTCCAGGTTCAGGGCCATGCCGAATACGCTGCCAGGGAACTCGATCATTTCGCCGTACATGACGTCGGCCAGACCGTGGATCCGCACGATACCGTCGGATACCGAAACAACGGTACCTTCGTTACGGGCTTGGGAGCTCACATCGAGGTTGTCGATGCGGCCCTTGATGATTTCACTAATTTCGGAAGGATTGAGTTGCTGCATTGCTCTGCTGCCCCTTCAAACTCAAGATTTCAATGCTTCGGCCAGTTTCGCGATCTTGCCGCGAACAGAGCCATCGATTACCAGGTCACCAGCGCGGATGACGACGCCGCCAATCAGGCTGGCATCCTCCGACGCGTGCAGGCGAACTTCCTGGCCTAGCCGTGCACTGAGAACCTTGGCGAGTTTGTCTTGCTGTTCTTGGTTCAACGCGAAGGCACTGGTGACTTCCACGTCCACGGATTTCTCTTGCTCGGCCTTGTACAGGTCGAACAGAGCGGCAATCTCCGGCAAAAGCAGGAGACGGTCATTTTCCGCGGCAACATGAATGAAATTCTGTGCCTGTGCATTGAACTTGTCACCGCACACGTCAATGAACGTGGCGGCCTTTTCTGCGCTCGTCAGTCGCGGGGCCTTGAGCAGGCGCTGCATGGTGTCGTCTTGAGACACCGCAGCAGCCAGGCCGAGCATGGCTGACCAATTGGCCAGTTGCTGATGGGCCTGGGCATGCTCAAAGGCAGCCTTAGCGTAAGGTCGGGCCAACGTGGTCAGTTCTGCCATGATCGCCCTCGCTTAAATTTCAGCGGCCAGTTTGTTAACCAGCTCCGCATGCGCGTTTTGATCGATTGTGGCGCCAAGGATCTTTTCAGCACCGCCAACAGCCAGGGCACCCACTTGGGCACGCAGGGCGTCTTTCGCGCTGTTCAGTTCCTGTTCGATCTCGGCCAGAGCCTGAGCCTTCACACGGTCAGCTTCGACGCGGGCCTGGTCACGGGCTTCCTCGACAAGCTGAGCAGCGCGCTTCTTGCTTTGCTCAATGATTTCGGCTGCCTGTGCTTTAGCTTCACGCAGTTGCTGACCCACTTTTTCTTGGGCCAGCTCCAGGTCGCGAGCTGCGCGGTTGGCAGCGTCCAAGCCGTCGGCAATCTTCTTTTGACGCTCCTGCAGAGCAGTGATGACCGGAGGCCATACGTACTTCATGCAGAAGAGTACAAAAATCAGGAAGGCAACGGATTGGCCAATCAGGGTTGCATTAATGTTCACGCCAACACCTCGCTCGGTCTTAATTCATCACAGCCATCAACTCGTGGTTACGAGTGATTAGCCGGCGATCTGACCAACGAACGGATTCGCGAAGGTGAAGAACAGAGCGATACCAACACCGATCATGGTTACGGCGTCGAGCAGACCGGCAACGATGAACATTTTCACCTGCAGCATCGGAACCATTTCTGGTTGACGAGCAGCGCCTTCCAGGAATTTGCCGCCCAGCAGGCCGAAACCAATGGCGGTACCCAGAGCACCCAGGCCGATCAGCAGAGCAACAGCGATAGCGGTCAGACCAACTACAGTTTCCATCTTTCCTCCCGACTTTTACGTCGTATTGGTTAGGTTTTTAAGTTGAAGCGGTAAAACAAATCGTTTGGTACAGCTGCCCTTGCGGACTTTTAAAGCCTTCCCCCCAAACGAGCGGGGAAGGCTACAAGACACGCCAGGCGGTCTTAATGGTTATCTTCATGAGCCATCGACAGGTAGACGATGGTCAGCATCATGAAGATGAAAGCTTGCAGCGTGATGATCAGGATGTGGAATACAGCCCATGCCCACTGCAGCACGACACCCAGGCCGCTCAGCCAGAGGATGCCGGCGCCGAACATCACGGCGATGAGGATGAACACCAGTTCGCCAGCGTACATGTTGCCGAAAAGACGCAGTGCCAGGGAGATCGGCTTGGCGATCAGGGTGACGAATTCGAGCAGGAAGTTCACCGGGATCAGCAGGATCTGAACGAAGATGTTCTTGCTGCCGAACGGGTGCAGGGTGAGCTCACCGATGAAGCCGCCCAGGCCCTTGACCTTGATGCTGTAGAAGATGATCAGGGCGAACACGCAGAAGGCCATGGCCAGGGTCGCGTTCGGGTCGGTGGTCGACACTGCACGGAACGGAATGTGCGGATCACCGGAGATCAGCATGGCCAGCTGAGGAATCCAGTCGACCGGTACCAGGTCGATGGCGTTCATCAGGAATACCCAGACGAAGATGGTCAGCGCCAGCGGGGCGATTACCGGGCTACGGCCGTGGAAGGAGTCCTTCACGCTGCCATGGACGAAGTCCACCATCACTTCCACGAAGTTCTGCAGGCCGCCTGGTTGACCAGAAGTCGCCTTCTTGGCCGCCATGCGGAAGATGAACAGGAAGATCAGACCCAGCGCGACGGACCAACCCAGGGTGTCCAGGTGGAACGCCCAGAAGCCCATTGCCTTGGCTTCTGCAGCCGAATGGGCAAAGCCCCAGCTGCCGTCTGGTAGTTGACCGTAGGTCAGGTTCTGCAAGTGGTGCTGGATATAGCCCGAAGCGGTTTCTGCTGCCATGGTTGCCTCAAACGCCCTAAGGTCTCGAAAGTCTTTTATTCATCAGCAGGGGCGCGAACCAGCTGACCAAAAGGGTCAACACGAAGACGCCGAAGACTGCTAACGGCGCCAGTGGCTTCACTCCTGCGAAGGTCAGTGCAAATAGCACTGCCGTCAAAATCATCTTGCCTGCCTCGCCAGCGTAAAACGACTTGACGATGGCTTGTGCCGCCCGAGCTCCGCTGAAGCGAAAAGCCTTCCAGGCGAAATACACATTGGGCAGCCAGGCAATCAAACCTCCGCAAAGGCCTGAATATCCACTGACCGCCCCTTTCCACTGCCACAACACGAAGGTTGCCAGCAGCAGTACGACGAATTGAGCCAGCAGTACCGGAAAAACCGCCCAGCGATGGAAAGGCAGGCGGTTTGGCGTGCGGATTTCCATCACAACTGCTCCTCGGAAGTCGACCAACAAGTCAGTTATGACTTGGCATAATTTGTGCCGACAAAATGCGCGCAGAGTATAGGGGTGGATTAACCCCTATTCAACTCTTCGGTAGTGATTTCCGACTGCTCGCTACAACGGGAATTGTTTCAGCGGATGTGAGCAAGCACGCCTTGCAACTCGTCAAGCGAGTTGTAGCGGATAACCAACTGGCCTTTGCCCTTGTTGCCGTGGCGTATCTGCACGGCGGAGCCAAGGCGCTCTGCGAGCCGCTGTTCAAGGCGTGCAATGTCCGGATCAGGTTTGCTCGGTTCGACCGGATCAGGCTTGCCGTTGAGCCATTGACGGACCAGTGCCTCAGTTTGGCGCACGGTCAGGCCACGTGCGACAACATGACGCGCCCCCTCTTCCTGACGTTCTTCCTCGAGGCCGAGCAATGCGCGGGCGTGGCCCATCTCCAGGTCGCCGTGGGCGAGCATGGTCTTGATTGCCTCGGGCAGCGAAATCAGGCGCAACAGGTTGGCCACGGTCACCCGCGACTTGCCCACGGCATCGGCCACCTGTTGCTGGGTCAGCTCGAACTCTTGCTGCAGGCGCTGCAGGGCCAGGGCTTCTTCCAGCGGGTTGAGGTCCTCGCGCTGAATGTTCTCGATCAGCGCCATGGCGATGGCGGCTTCATCCGGCACTTCGCGCACCATCGCCGGGATGGTGTCGAGACCGGCTTGCTGGGTGGCGCGCCAGCGGCGCTCACCGGCAATGATCTCATAGCGGCTACCGTCGATCGGGCGGACCACGATCGGTTGCATCACCCCATGGTTGCGAATCGAGTGTGCGAGTTCTTCCAGTGCCTCGGGGTCCATGTCGCGGCGCGGCTGGTATTTGCCGCGCTGGATCAGTTCGACGGGCAGGTGTTGCAGTTCTTTCTGGTCGATCTTCACAGCCTGCTCTTCGAGCGCGCTGACGGAAGGACCACTTAGCAGTGCATCCAACCCACGTCCGAGACCCCGTTTCTTAACGGCCATGCGGATTCCTTAAGTTGTCTGTGCAGTGCGTGATTGACGGCGTTGACGGCGTACCAGTTCACCGGCCAAGGCCAGATAAGCCAGAGCGCCACGCGATTGCTTGTCGTAGGCCAGCGCCGGCATGCCGAAGCTCGGAGCCTCGGCCAGGCGGATGTTGCGCGGAATGACCGTGTCGTACAGCTGCTCGCCGAAATGCTCCTTGAGCTGCGCCGAAACATCATTGTTCAGGCTCAGGCGCGGGTCATACATGGTCCGCAGCAGGCCTTCGATCTTGAGCTCCGGGTTCAACCGGGCAGCGATGCGCTTGATGTTATCCACAAGGTCGCTGAGCCCTTCCAGTGCGTAGTACTCACACTGCATCGGGATGATGACGCCATCGGAGGCGACCAGCGCATTGAGCGTCAGCATCGACAGCGACGGCGGGCAGTCGATGAGGATGAAATCGTAATTTTCGCGGATCGGCGCCAGCGCGTTGCGCAGGCGGCTTTCCTTGACCTGCATTTCCAGCAGCACCACTTCCGCGGCGGTCAGGTCGCGGTTAGCCGGCAGCAGCTGGAAGCCGCCGTGCTCGGAGTAGTGCATGGCCTGGGCAAGGTCGCATTCCCCGATCAGCAGGTCATAGACCGAATGCTCGAGTTCGTGTTTGTCCACACCGCTACCCATGGTCGCGTTGCCCTGGGGATCGAGGTCGATCAGCAGCACACGACGCTTGGTCGCGGCCAGCGATGCTGCGAGGTTGATACAGGTAGTGGTCTTGCCGACACCACCTTTCTGGTTCGCGATTGCGAATACCTTAGCCATTGTTGCGTGTGTTCCCAATCAAGCCTTGCGGCGCAGTATCAGCAGATGGCGCTGGCCCTGGCAACCCGGAACGGTCAGGGCCTGCTCGCTTTCCACTGTGAAGTCTGCGGGCAATGCTACCAGTTCATCGGCAGGATGCAGCCCCTTCATTGCAAGCCATTGCGTCCCGGTGTCGCCCAGATGGCGTGTCCAGTTGGTGAAGTTCTCCATGCTGCTGAAGGCGCGGGAGATGATGCCGCTGAACGGTTGCGACGGCTGGAAGGCTTCGACCCGGCTGTGGATAACCGTGAGGTTGTCCAGCTTCAGCTCCATCTTCACCTGGGTCAGGAAGCGCGTCTTCTTGCCATTGGCGTCCAGCACCGTCACCTGCTTGTGCGGATGCAGGATAGCCAAAGGAATGCCGGGCATGCCACCGCCGCTGCCAACATCCAGCCAGTTGTCACGCTCGCTGTGGATAAACGACATGACGCTGAGGCTGTCGAGCAGATGGCGGGAAACCATCTCGTCCGGGTTGCGCACGGCAGTGAGGTTGTAGGCTTTGTTCCATTTGATCAACAGGGCCAGGTAGCCCAGCAGCTTCTCGTGCTGCTCGGCGCTCAGCTCGACACCAAGCTGGCGCGCACCTGTGGACAACTCTTCGGCGTGTTGCGGGGTGACCAGGGAACTCAAGCGCTTTGCTCCAATTCGCGGCCTGCGCCGCGTTTTTTCAGATGAATCAACAACAGGGATATGGCTGCCGGGGTAACGCCTGGAATACGCGAAGCCTGGCCCAGTGTCTCTGGACGGGTCTGGCCGAGCTTGCCCTGGATCTCCTTCGACAGCCCGGAAATCGTGGTGTAGTCGATATCCACAGGCAGCCGGGTGTCTTCGCTGGCTCGCAGGCGGGCGATCTCGTCCTGTTGGCGATCGATGTATCCGGCGTACTTGGTCTTGATCTCGACCTGCTCGGCGACCTGTGGATCGATTTCTGCACCGCCGGTCGCTTCGATCAGCCCGGCATAGTCGATCTCTGGACGGGCCAGCAGGTTGAGCAGGCTGTACTCGTGGGCCAGCGGGGTACCGAACTTATCCACAATGGCTTGGCCTTGTTCGGTGTTCGGACGCACCCAGGTAGACTTCAGTCGCTGCTCTTCCCGCTCGATGCCGTCGCGCTTGGCGCAGAACGCGGCCCAGCGATCGTCGTCGATCAGGCCGAGCTCGCGGCCTTTCTCGGTCAGGCGCAGGTCGGCGTTGTCTTCACGCAGGATCAGCCGGTATTCAGCGCGCGAAGTGAACATGCGATACGGCTCCTGGGTACCCAGGGTAATCAGGTCGTCGACCAGTACGCCGATGTACGCCTCGTCGCGGCGCGGGCACCAGCTTTCGCGGCCTTGCGCACGCAACGCGGCGTTGGTCCCGGCCAGCAGCCCCTGGGCGCCGGCTTCTTCGTAGCCGGTGGTGCCGTTGATCTGGCCGGCGAAGAACAGGCCACCGATGACTTTGGTCTCGAGGCTGTACTTCAGGTCACGCGGGTCGAAGTAGTCGTACTCGATGGCGTAGCCCGGGCGAACGATATGGGCGTTTTCCATACCGCGGATCGAGCGCACCAGCTCCAGCTGCACATCGAACGGCAGCGAAGTGGAAATACCGTTGGGGTAAAGCTCGTGGGTGGTCAGGCCTTCCGGCTCGATGAACACCTGGTGGCTTTCCTTGTCGGCGAAGCGGTGGATCTTGTCTTCGATCGACGGGCAATAGCGCGGGCCAACACCCTCGATCACACCGGAGTACATCGGTGAACGGTCCAGGTTCGAAGCAATGATCTCGTGGGTGCGGGCGTTGGTGTGGGTAATCCAGCAGCTCACCTGGCGTGGGTGCATGTTGGCGTTGCCCATGAACGACATCACCGGGATCGGCGTGTCGCCAGGTTGCTCGGTCATGACCGAGAAATCCACGGAACGGCCATCGATACGCGGCGGAGTACCGGTTTTCAGGCGGCCAACGCGCAGCGGCAGTTCGCGCATGCGGTGAGCCAGGGCGATTGACGGCGGATCACCGGCACGACCGCCGGAATGATTCTGCAGGCCGATGTGGATAAGCCCGCCGAGGAAAGTACCGGTGGTCAGTACCACCGATTCAGCGAAGAACCGCAGCCCCATCTGGGTTACCACGCCTTTGACCTGGTCCTGTTCGACGATCAGGTCGTCACACGACTGCTGGAATATCCACAGGTTCGGCTGGTTTTCCAGGATTTCGCGTACCACAGCCTTGTAGATGGCGCGGTCGGCCTGGGCGCGGGTGGCGCGTACGGCCGGGCCCTTGCGGTTGTTCAGGATGCGGAACTGAATGCCGCTCTTGTCGGTGGCCAGCGCCATGGCGCCGCCGAGTGCATCGATCTCTTTGACCAGATGGCTCTTGCCGATGCCACCAATCGCCGGGTTGCAGCTCATGTGACCGAGGGTTTCCACGTTATGGGTCAACAGCAGGGTTTTCACACCCATGCGTGCTGACGCAAGCGCAGCCTCGGTACCGGCATGGCCGCCGCCGATGACGATCACTTCAAAACGGGAAGGGAAATCCACCACGCACCTCGTGCCTGTTTTTGCGAATAGAGAAGGTAAGCGGACAAGTATAGGGACTTCACCCCCTGCAAAGGAACCGTCTGAGCAAATTTTGACCAGTCTGTGGATGAATGGCAGACAACAGAAATCAAAGAAGAAAACTTTATAAAAGCTTTGTTTTTATGTTTATTCTTATGCACAGCCTCTCCTGTGGATAAGCTGCTGTAGCCCTTTCACCGTCTAATTTTCAGGGAAACTGAACCCTGTGGCTTACCGACCATGAGGGGTATGGATAACGTCTTTAAGCCTGTGGATTAAATGAACGTTTACCCACAGGCGGATTTTTCCTCAGCAAAATGGCCTGCTTATCAAGAGGGCTAAGGGCCAGTTTTCCACAGGGCTCCTGAACAGAAAAACGAGACTGTGGATGATTTTGTTAGGCCTGATCTGGCGTTTCACGGCTCAAGCCGCTCCCACAGGGGCCGGTATGGGCTTCGAAAGATCCGACGAATGGAAATCGCAGGCAAAAAAAAGCCGCTCCCAACGGAGCGGCCTTGGATTTGCCTGGTTGTGGACTACTTGCCGATGCAGAAACTGGAGAAAATCCGCCCCAGCAGGTCATCGGAACTGAACGCGCCGGTGATTTCACCCAGGGCCTGCTGTGCCTGCCGCAAGTCTTCGGCCAACAATTCACCCGCACCAGCCAGGGTCAGTTGGGCGCGGCCATGCTCCAGGTGCGAACTGGCCTGGCGCAAGGCATCCAGGTGGCGCCGGCGGGCGCTGAAACCGCTCTCGGCGGTCTGTTCGTAACCCATGCAGGCCTTCAGGTGATCGCGCAGCAACTGCAGCCCCTGGATGTCACCTTTGGCACTGAGGGTGATGGTTACATGGCCGTCTTCGCACAACTCCAGCCCTACCCGCTCACCGCTGAGGTCCGCTTTGTTGCGAATCAGCGTGACCTTCGCCGGATCTGGACGCTGGTCAAGAAACTCGGGCCACAAGGCGAACGGGTCACTGGCCTCGGGTGCGGTGGAATCGACTACGAGAAGTACCCGGTCGGCCTCGCCGATAGCCTTGAGCGCGCGTTCCACGCCGATCTTTTCCACATGGTCGTCGGTATCTCGCAGGCCGGCCGTATCGACGACGTGCAGGGGCATGCCGTCGATGTGGATATGTTCACGCAGAATATCCCGGGTGGTGCCGGCGATGTCGGTGACGATGGCCGCCTCACGCCCCGCCAACTGGTTCAGCAAGCTCGACTTGCCGGCGTTTGGCCGGCCGGCAATGACCACCGTCATTCCGTCACGCAGCAAGGCGCCCTGCCCGGCCTCGCGCTGTACAGTGGATAACGCGGCGCGGACGGCATCAAGCATCGACAACACATGGCCATCGGCGAGGAAGTCGATCTCCTCTTCCGGGAAGTCGATCGCGGCCTCGACATAAATGCGCAGGGCAATCAGCGCCTCTGTCAGGCTATGCACACGCTTGGAGAATTCGCCCTGCAGCGAGCGCAAGGCATTACGTGCAGCCTGGCTGGAGCTCGCCTCGATCAGGTCAGCGATGGCTTCGGCCTGGGCCAGATCAAGCTTGTCGTTGAGGAACGCCCGCTCGCTGAACTCGCCCGGGCGCGCCAGACGGCAACCGACTTGCACACAGCGCTGCAGCAGCATATCCAGGACAACCGGGCCGCCATGTCCCTGCAACTCAAGTACATCCTCGCCGGTGAACGAGTTCGGCCCAGGGAAGTACAACGCAATGCCTTCATCCAGCACCAGGCCATCCTCATCGCGGAATGGCCCGTAGTGGGCATGGCGTGGCTTCAGCGTCCGGCCGGTGATCAACTGGCCAGCCTTGCTTGCCAATGGCCCGGACAGCCTGACGATACCGACGCCACCGCGGCCTTGGGCGGTGGCGATGGCAGCGATGGTTTCACGCACAGTGTTCATGCTCGAAAGCCTCTACGACAAAACGACAGATAGCAAAAACGCCCCCGAAGGGGCGTTTTTATTCACAGGCTAGCGCAGTAGCCCGTCAAGCAGCAGCTTTTTTGGTGGCTGCTTCGATACGGCGGGTGATGTACCACTGCTGAGTGATCGACAGGCAGTTGTTCACAACCCAGTACAGCACCAGACCAGCCGGGAACCACAGGAAGAAGAAGGTGAAGATGATCGGCATCATTTTCATCACCTTGGCCTGCATCGGATCCGGTGGCGTTGGGTTAAGACGCTGCTGGATGAACATGGTGGCGCCCATGATGATCGGCAGGATGAAGAACGGATCCTTGATCGACAGGTCGGTAATCCACAGCATCCATGGGGCTTGGCGCATCTCGACGCTTTCCAGCAGTACCCAGTACAGCGACAGGAACACCGGCATCTGTACCAGGATCGGCAGGCAGCCGCCCAGCGGGTTGATCTTCTCTTTCTTGTACAGCTCCATCATCGCCTGGGACATCTTCTGGCGATCGTCACCGAAGCGTTCCTTCAGCGCGGCAAGCTTCGGCGCCACGGCCCGCATGCGCGCCATCGAGCGATAGCTGGCAGCCGAGAGCGGGAAGAACAGGCCCTTGATGAGCATGGTCAACACGATGATCGACCAACCCCAGTTACCCAGCAGGCTGTGGATATGTTGCAGCAACCAGAAGATTGGCTGGGCAATGAACCACAGGAAGCCGTAGTCGACAGTCAGCTCCAGACCTGGGGACAGTTCTTTCAGCTTCGACTGAATCTTCGGGCCGGCATACAGCATGGCGCTGGTTTCAGCCTTGCCGCCAGCCGGAACGCTGAGCACAGGGCCGGTGTAGCCGATGATGTAGTTGCCTTGGCTGTCCTTGCGGGTCTGGACGACATTGTTGTCCGACTTGGCCGGAATCCAGGCGGTCACGAAGTAGTGCTGCAGCCAGGCAACCCAGCCGCCCGACACATTTTCTTTCAAACTACCTTTGTCGATGTCCTTCATCGAGACCTTTTTGTAAGGCTCGGAAGCAGTCCACATGGCGGCGCCCAAGTAGGTGGCGGTGCCGGTGGCGGTGCTCGACGATGGGTCGGAACTGGCGTCACGCTTGAGCTGGGCAAACATGTTGCCGTTCCAGGTCTGGCCGCTCTGGTTGTCGATCAGGTAGCTGACATTCAGGTCGTACTCGCCGCGCTTGAAGCTGAAGCGCTTGATGTAGTTGACGCCGTTATCGCTGAACTTGAGGTCGATGACCAATTGGTCCTGGCCATCAGCCAGCTGGTAGCTCTTCTGTTCGGCAGCGTACAGCGGACGACCCGACGAACGGGCATCCGGACCGTTGGCGCCGGTCAGGCCGCTTTGCGCGAGGTAGACGCGCTCGCCACCGTTGTCGAACAGCTGGAACGGAATGTCCGGATGGTCCTGACGGCGTGGGTATTTCGGCAGGTTCAGCTGGACGATGTCACCACCAACCGGATCGATAGCCAGGTCCAGGACATCGGTCTTGATCCGGATCAGGTCCTTGCTGACTGCAGCGGGAGCCAGTTCGGCAGGGCTGGATTCGGCATTGGCGCTCGGCACATCGGCGCTGGCGGTACCGGCCGGCACACCGTCGGGCAAGGCCGGGGCAGCAGTGCTGGCAGCAGTATTCTGAGTCGGCAGGGCAGCCTGGCCGTAGTCCTCGTTCCACTTGAGGACCATGACGTAGGACACGATTGCCAGGGCGACGATCAGGATCGTGCGTTTAATATCCATGATTACTCGGCTATCGAAGAAGTTCGGGAGGAAGGAGCGGGGGGAACGGGATCGAAACCGCCGTCGTTCCACGGATGACAACGCCCCAGGCGACGAACGGCTAGCCACCCGCCACGCAAGAGGCCATGGTTTTCAATGGCTTCAAGAGCGTAACAGGAGCAACTGGGGTAGAAACGACAGTGATTGGCCATCAGGGGACTGATGGCGTAACGGTAAAACTGGATCGGAACGAGGGCCAGTTTACGCATTTTGACTGTCTACCCCTGCGGAATCGGCGTTTGCCGCTGGAGTTGGCCGGCTGCGCGCCAGGCGTTTCCAGAGCTTGCCAAAGTGTTGGTGCAATTCCGGGTTTTCTATCTCACCCAATCCCTTGCGCGCGACGATCACTATATCCAGGCCACCCAGCAATTGCTGATTGAGCCTGAAGGAATCGCGCATCAAGCGCTTGAGGCGGTTGCGTTGAACGGCGAGCTTGACGCTCTTCTTGCCGATCACCAGGCCAAGCCTTGGATGATCCAGGCCGTTCTCGCGAGCAAGGATCAGCAGGTTTTTCCCTGGAACCTTGCCGGTTGGGGAGTCGAAGACCGCTTTGAAGTGCCGGGGTGTAAGCAGACGCTTTTCCCGACTGAAGTCCTGACTCACCACCTGTGCCGAAAAATCAAATGGCCAGACGCTTACGGCCTTTGGCACGACGACGCGACAGAACAGCGCGGCCGTTCTTGGTAGCCATACGGGCACGGAAGCCGTGGGTGCGAGCGCGCTTGATGGTGCTTGGTTGGAAAGTACGTTTCATGGCGTTGTTACCTGGTTTGTCGACTACGGGCCGGAATGGCCCCCTTTTTAAGAGATCGGCGATTCTAGAGAAAGCAAGCCCATAGGTCAATTTCCAACCAGTCTTTCCTTATAGAAGGCGTCCTGATAGCTGCTGGGCCAGGAAGGGTTGATCAGTCACGCAGACGGACGACAAAATGAAAAAAAGAAGAGACATATAAAAAGCTTTTCTGAAGAACTTATAGATCTTAAGTGGATAACCTTCTGTGGATAACCCACTGAAGCCCTTTAATCACAAGGCCTACAGAAATCCGAAACCTTGTCGGTAACAAGTGCTGCGCTTGTGATGGAGCTGCTGAAAGGCTGTGGATAGAAAAGGTCGTTATCCACAGCAGAGTTATCAACAGGCTGCAACCCTGGGTTGTGCATAGCCTTCATAGGCGGTTATCCACAGGGCTTATTCACAGTCGCTGAGAGACGTTTTGGCCGCTAAATGGCTGTTTTGTCATGGCTCAGAATGTTTCCACATGTGGATAACTGATCGCTCGACCGGTACAATGGCGGTTTGTTTTTGCCTCATCCGGCTTTCAACTCAGGGGATATCCGTGTCAGTGGAACTTTGGCAGCAGTGCGTGGAGCTTCTGCGCGATGAACTGCCTGCCCAGCAATTCAACACCTGGATCCGTCCGCTACAGGTCGAAGCCGAAGGCGACGAGTTGCGCGTCTATGCGCCGAACCGTTTCGTGCTCGACTGGGTGAATGAAAAGTACCTCGGCCGTCTGCTCGAACTGTTGGGTGAAAACGGCGATGGCATTGCGCCCGCCCTTTCCTTGTTAATAGGTAGTCGTCGCAGCTCTGCCCCTCGTGCTGCACCTAATGCACCCGTCAGTGCCGCGGTGGCTGCCACACTTGCGCAAAGCCAGACGCAACAGGCCGCTGCGCCTGCGATTACCACTGTTGCCGAACCGGCGCAGGCTCCAGCAACAGAGGCGACGCAAGCGAACGAGGTCGTTGAACAGGCTTCGAGTGACAGCTTCGACAGCATGGGGGACAGCCCTTCGGCAACGGCTGCTGGCAGCCGTACCGAACAGCGCACTGTTCAGGTGGAAGGCGCGCTCAAGCACACCAGTTATCTGAACCGAACGTTCACCTTCGAGACCTTTGTAGAAGGTAAGTCGAACCAGTTGGCCCGCGCTGCTGCCTGGCAGGTCGCCGACAATCCCAAGCATGGCTACAATCCGCTGTTCCTCTATGGCGGCGTCGGCCTGGGTAAGACCCACCTGATGCATGCCGTGGGTAACCACCTGCTGAAGAAAAATCCGAATGCGAAGGTGGTGTACCTGCATTCCGAGCGCTTCGTCGCGGATATGGTCAAGGCGCTGCAGCTGAACGCGATCAACGAATTCAAGCGTTTTTACCGTTCGGTCGATGCGCTGCTGATCGACGATATCCAGTTCTTCGCCCGTAAAGAGCGTTCCCAGGAAGAGTTTTTCCACACCTTTAATGCGTTGCTCGAGGGTGGCCAGCAGGTGATTCTCACCAGCGACCGGTACCCGAAGGAAATCGAAGGCTTGGAAGAGCGCCTGAAGTCGCGCTTCGGCTGGGGCCTGACGGTTGCCGTCGAGCCGCCTGAACTGGAAACACGTGTGGCGATCTTGATGAAGAAGGCCGACCAGGCCAAGGTCGAGCTGCCGCATGATGCCGCGTTCTTCATCGCTCAGCGTATTCGCTCGAACGTACGTGAACTTGAAGGCGCCCTGAAGCGGGTGATCGCTCACTCGCACTTCATGGGTCGTGACATCACGATCGAGCTGATTCGCGAGTCGTTGAAAGACTTGCTGGCGCTGCAGGACAAGCTGGTGAGTGTGGATAACATCCAGCGTACCGTGGCCGAGTACTACAAGATCAAGATTGCCGATCTGTTGTCCAAACGCCGCTCGCGCTCCGTTGCGCGCCCCCGTCAGGTTGCCATGGCACTGTCGAAGGAGCTGACCAACCACAGTCTGCCGGAGATCGGCGACATGTTTGGCGGTCGCGATCACACGACGGTGCTGCACGCCTGCCGCAAGATCAATGAATTGAAGGAATCCGACGCGGACATCCGCGAGGACTACAAGAACCTGCTGCGGACGCTGACGACGTGATGATCGCCAGCGCAGCTAATTGAAGGCAAGGGACTAGACCATGCATTTCACCATTCAACGCGAGGCCCTGTTGAAACCCCTGCAACTGGTCGCCGGTGTCGTCGAGCGCCGCCAGACCTTGCCGGTGCTGTCCAACGTCCTGCTGGTCGTGCAAGGCCAGCAGCTGTCGTTGACCGGTACCGATCTGGAAGTCGAACTGGTTGGCCGCGTGCAACTGGAAGAGCCGGCTGAGCCAGGCGAGATCACTGTCCCGGCGCGCAAGCTGATGGACATCTGCAAGAGTCTGCCCAACGATGTACTGATCGACATCAAGGTGGACGAGCAGAAGCTGCTGGTCAAAGCCGGCCGTAGCCGCTTCACCTTGTCGACTCTGCCTGCCAACGATTTCCCCACTGTGGAAGAAGGCCCGGGCTCGCTGACCTGTAACCTGGAGCAAAGCAAACTGCGCCGTCTGATCGAGCGCACCAGCTTCGCCATGGCCCAGCAGGACGTGCGTTACTACCTCAATGGCATGCTGCTGGAAGTGTCGCGCAACACCCTGCGTGCGGTTTCCACCGAC
Source organism: Pseudomonas sp. 382 (assembly GCF_002759075.1). NCBI lineage: Bacteria > Pseudomonadati > Pseudomonadota > Gammaproteobacteria > Pseudomonadales > Pseudomonadaceae > Pseudomonas > Pseudomonas sp. 382. The sequence goes on along the minus strand of NZ_PEMX01000018.1, from coordinate 84,098 downwards.
GGTCACCGCCTGGCACTGTGCTCGATGAGCGCACCGATCGAACAGGATGATCGCCATCAGGTCATCGTTCCACGCAAGGGTATCCTTGAACTGGCGCGCCTGCTCACCGATCCGGAAGGCATGGTCAGCATCGTTCTCGGCCAGCATCACATCCGTGCGACCACCGGTGAGTTCACCTTCACCTCGAAACTGGTCGACGGCAAGTTCCCTGACTATGAGCGCGTACTGCCGAAGGGGGGGGACAAGCTGGTGGTGGGTGACCGTCAAGCGCTGCGTGAAGCGTTCAGCCGTACCGCTATTCTCTCCAATGAAAAGTACCGTGGCATTCGCCTGCAGCTGGCTGCCGGCCAACTGAAAATTCAGGCCAATAACCCTGAGCAGGAAGAAGCAGAAGAAGAGATCGGTGTGGACTACGAAGGTAGCTCGCTGGAGATCGGCTTCAACGTCAGTTACCTGCTTGACGTGCTGGGCGTTATGACTACCGAGCAAGTTCGTCTGATTCTGTCTGATTCCAACAGCAGTGCTTTGCTGCAGGAAGCTGGCAACGACGATTCCTCCTACGTTGTCATGCCGATGCGTCTGTAACTCGTAGCAGACGAAATGTCCCTTCGACGTATCATGGTCACCGCGGTGCGTAATCTGCACCCGGTGACTCTCTCACCGTCCCCCCGCATCAATATCCTTTACGGCGCCAATGGCAGCGGCAAGACCAGTGTGCTCGAAGCCGTGCACCTGCTTGGCCTTGCCCGGTCATTTCGCAGTACCCGGTTGAACCCGGTCATTCAGTACGAACAGCCTGCCTGTACAGTATTTGGCGAAGTGCAGTTGGCTGAAGGTGTCACCAGCAACCTGGGTGTTTCACGGGAGCGGGCGGGCGAATTCACTATCCGCATTGACGGGCAGAATGCCAGGAGCGCCGCTCAACTGGCTGAACTGTTGCCGCTGCAACTGATCAACCCGGACAGTTTTCGGTTGCTGGAAGGTGCACCGAAAATCCGCCGACAGTTTCTCGATTGGGGAGTGTTCCACGTGGAACCTCGTTTTCTGCCCGCCTGGCAGCGCTTGCAGAAGGCGCTGCGGCAGCGGAACTCATGGTTGCGGCATGGTACACTTGACGCTGCTTCGCAAGCCGCCTGGGACAGAGAGTTATGCCTGGCCAGCGCGGAAATAGATGAATACCGTCGCAACTACATCAAGGCCTTGAAGCCCGTCTTCGAGCGAACCCTGAGCGAACTGGTCGAGCTGGACGGGTTGACCCTGAGCTACTACCGAGGCTGGGACAAGGACCGGGAACTGCAAGAAGTGCTCGCCTCCTCTGTCCTTCGCGATCAGCAGATGGGTCATACCCAGGCCGGCCCGCAGCGTGCGGATCTGCGTCTTCGTCTGGCTGCCAATAATGCAGCCGACATCCTGTCGCGTGGTCAGCAAAAGCTGGTGGTGTGCGCACTGCGCATCGCACAGGGCCATCTCGTCAGTCAGGCTCGTCGCGGCCACTGTATTTATCTCGTTGACGACCTGCCGTCCGAGCTGGATGACCAGCATCGACGCGCACTGTGCCGCTTGCTAGAAGAATTACGCTGCCAGGTGTTTATCACCTGTGTAGATCACGAATTACTGAGGGAAGGCTGGCAAACGGAAACGCCAGTTGCCTTGTTCCACGTGGAACATGGCCGTATCACCCAGACCCACGACCATCGGGAGTGAAGGCATGAGCGAAAATCAAACGTACGACTCCTCCAGCATCAAGGTGCTGAAAGGTTTGGATGCCGTACGCAAGCGTCCCGGCATGTACATTGGCGACACCGATGATGGTAGCGGCCTGCACCACATGGTCTTCGAAGTGGTCGACAACTCGATCGACGAAGCCCTCGCCGGTCACTGCGATGACATCACGGTGATCATCCACACGGACGAATCCATCAGTGTGCGCGACAACGGTCGCGGCATTCCGGTTGACGTGCATAAAGAAGAAGGCGTTTCGGCAGCCGAAGTCATCATGACTGTGTTGCACGCCGGCGGTAAGTTCGACGACAACTCGTACAAGGTATCCGGCGGTCTGCACGGTGTAGGTGTATCGGTCGTGAACGCCCTGTCCGAGAAGCTGGTGCTGACTGTTCGCCGCAGTGGCAAGATCTGGGAGCAGACCTACGTTCACGGGGTCCCGCAGGCTCCGATGGCCGTTGTTGGTGACAGCGAAACTACCGGTACCCACATCCACTTCAAGCCGTCGGCTGAAACCTTCAAGAACATTCACTTCAGCTGGGACATACTGGCCAAGCGGATTCGCGAACTGTCGTTCCTCAACTCGGGTGTTGGTATCCTGTTGAAGGACGAGCGCTCGGGCAAGGAAGAGTTCTTCAAGTATGAAGGTGGTTTGAAGGCCTTCGTTGAATACCTCAACACCAACAAGACCCCGGTCAACTCGCAGGTCTTCCACTTCAACGTCCAGCGTGACGATGGCGTGGGTGTCGAGATTGCCCTGCAGTGGAACGACAGCTTCAACGAAAACCTGCTGTGTTTCACCAACAACATTCCGCAGCGTGACGGCGGTACGCACCTGGTCGGTTTCCGCTCCTCGCTGACCCGTAGCCTGAACAGCTACATCGAGCAGGAAGGCCTGGCCAAGAAGAACAAAGTTGCCACCACCGGTGACGACGCCCGTGAAGGCCTGACCGCGATCATTTCGGTGAAAGTGCCGGATCCGAAGTTCAGCTCGCAGACCAAGGACAAGCTGGTCTCCTCGGAGGTGAAAACCGCCGTGGAACAAGAGATGAACAAGTACTTCGCCGACTTCCTGCTGGAAAACCCGAACGAAGCCAAGGCGGTTGTCGGCAAGATGATCGACGCTGCCCGTGCCCGTGAGGCGGCGCGTAAAGCCCGCGAAATGACTCGCCGTAAAGGCGCACTGGATATCGCCGGCCTGCCGGGCAAACTGGCGGACTGCCAAGAGAAGGACCCTGCCCTCTCCGAACTGTACCTGGTGGAGGGTGACTCCGCAGGCGGTTCGGCCAAGCAAGGCCGTAATCGTCGCACCCAGGCGATCCTGCCGCTGAAGGGCAAGATCCTCAACGTCGAGAAAGCACGCTTCGACAAGATGATCTCGTCCCAGGAAGTAGGCACGCTCATCACCGCATTGGGCTGTGGTATCGGCCGCGAAGAGTACAACATCGACAAGCTGCGTTATCACAACATCATCATCATGACCGATGCTGACGTCGACGGTTCGCACATCCGTACCCTGCTGCTGACCTTCTTTTTCCGTCAGTTGCCGGAGCTGGTCGAGCGCGGCTACATCTATATTGCGCAGCCGCCGCTGTACAAGGTCAAGAAAGGCAAGCAGGAGCAGTACATCAAGGACGACGAGGCCATGGAAGAATACATGACCCAATCGGCCCTTGAAGATGCCAGCTTGCATCTGGACGAATCGGCGCCAGCCGTTTCCGGTGTACAACTGGAAACGCTAGTGAACGAATTCCGCGCGGTGATGAAGACCCTCAAGCGCCTGTCGCGGCTGTACCCGGAAGACATCACCGAGCACTTCATTTACCTGCCGGAAATCACCTTGGAACAGTTGGCCGATCACGCCGTGATGCAAGCGTGGCTGGTGAAGTTCCAGGAGCGTTTGAACAGCAGCCAGAAGTCGGGCCTGGCCTATCAGGCCAGCCTGCGCGAAGACAAGGAACGCAATGTCTGGCTGCCGGAAGTAGAAGTCACTTCCCACGGTCTTGCCAGCTACGTCACCTTCAACCGCGACTTCTTCGGCAGCAACGACTACCGCTCGGTGGTCACCGTAGGGGCCAAGCTGTCTACCCTGCTCGGCGAGGGTGCTTACGTGCAGCGCGGCGAACGTCGCAAGGCAGTCACCGAGTTCAAGGAAGCGCTCGACTGGCTGATGAACGAAAGCACCAAGCGCCACACCATTCAGCGATACAAGGGTCTGGGCGAGATGAACCCGGAGCAGCTGTGGGAAACCACCATGGACCCAACCGTCCGCCGCATGCTCAAGGTCACCATCGAAGACGCGATTGCCGCCGATCAGATCTTCAACACCCTGATGGGCGACGCGGTGGAGCCACGCCGTGACTTCATCGAAAGCAATGCGCTGTCGGTGTCGAACCTGGACTTCTGATCCGGTGTAGGTTCACAGAAAAGCTGCACGCTTTCACAAATAGATGACCGGCCGGGCTTCAACCATGGCCCCTGTCGGTCACCATCAAGCCCGCCTTCGCGGGCTTTTTTTTGCCTGGAATTCCTGCCGGGGCGCCCTACTCCGCTCATTGGAAAATGATGCAGATGGGGGGATTTGAGGAAGTGATTTGATGGGGCGCTGGAAGTGCTGAGAGGGTCGGCGGGCGGATCTGAGCAGCAGAGAGATTGAGAGGACTTTAAAACTAATATTTGAACACCTTAATAGTTAATTAAGCGTACGTGTTAAGTATTAATTTGAACAATTTAGTATGGAAATGGAATTTGGTGGAAGTTGCCATTTTGGATTTTTTGTAGATTTCGAAGGGATGTTGGAATAAGATCTATGACCAACTTTTCCGCTTTGCACTGAAGATTTTCAGCCAAATCAGCTGTTTGAAGCGAGAGCTTCAGACCTGATCCAAATTGCTCCAGCGATCACGAAGTGGCCGTTTAGAAATAAAGAGAGCAAGCCGATTGCTTTAGATTCTGATCAGTCATGAGAGTCATGACCAATGAGAGAAAAGGAGACCTGAAAATGTAGAAAAACGCGATCAATCCCGAGAGGACTGACCGCGCTTAGCGAAGCAGACTTGCGTCCTCAGAACCCGCAATGTCTGCTTTTTCGAAGCGACTGTCAATCCTCTCCCATTTTTTCGACCTTAGCGAGGTTACTCGACGGCACAGTGTTGCCTGTCGAAAGGCCTCACTTCGCCCGCCCTGCGCCTTGATTTTTTGGCGCAGCGTCGGCGCTCGTTTCGAGATTTTCGGAGGTGTTTCATGACAGTACGAAAGGTGGTCACGCGGCGGTCCAACCATTACCGCGGCTACTTCCCATCGCTCAAAAATAAAAAGCCTGTGCCCTGGGAGTCCCAGCTCGAAGGCGCTCTTTTTCGGCTTCTTGAGCTGTCTCCTGCGGTCATCGGCTACGTCCCGCAGCCCAGTGAGGAACGTGTTCCATCGCTCCAGGGCTACTTCAAATATTACCCAGACGTACAGGTTTTCCTCGCGGATGGGCGCGAGTGGTGGTTTGAAGTGAAGCCTCACGACCGACTGAAGATTGCCAGCGTCAGGCAGCGACTGGATGCCGCTGAGCGCTACTTCAACGCCACTGCCCGTAACTTTTCGGTGATCACTGAAAAGTTAATTGAAGCTGAACCCCTGGCTACCAATCTTAGAAGGCTGATGTATCACCGGCGCGGTCCAGAGCTTTCGCATCAGGCGTTGGAGGAGGTAATGGCGACCTTCAACGAATGGCCGCCTATGACCGTTGCAGATCTGCTCTACGTGGTTGGTGAGGGGAAAGCCTGGCGCTTGTTAGGCCTTGGGGTGGTGGGCATTGACCTTGATAGGTCAATTGACACTGACTCCCCGGTCTTCCTGCAAGGGGGGCACCGTCATGCAAACCTTTTCCCTTAGGGTGAAATTGGTCGTCATCGTTCGTGGCGTACTGATGGTGCTTGAGAAGAGGCTTATTGACCGGAAGCTGCTCTTTTTCGATGAGCTTGGTGAGCCCACGAAGCTATCCGAGAAGGAGTTCTATGAGGCCTACGAGAAGCGCGAGATCGAGATCTCCGCTGATCAGCCATACCTTGGGAGGGTTCCGTATGTGCGGAACGTCCCTCCAGATATTTCATGCTTCCCCAAAAAACATGGAGATGAGGCATTGCGTCGACGCAAGTATCTGGACGACCTAACTAAGCGCGGTAAATACAAGCTACCGGGTGACGAAGACATGATCAAGAAGCTTAGAGATATCGCCAAAAAGATTGGGGATGCGTGCGCACCCTCGGTTTCCACTATTCGACGTTGGGCAGCCAAATACATTGGCCAGAACGTAGTAAAGCTTATCCCTCAGCATGCCAAAAAGGGTCGGGCTGCCGCGATACAGGGAGAGCTCGAAGTTATTCTTGAAGGGGTGATTAATAAAACCTACCTGCAGGATACGATTCCAGCGGTCAGCGTGGTCGTTTCAGAATTCGAGGATCAGATAAAAGAGAGGAACAAAAGTCGTTTGCCTTCGGATCAGCTCAAGATCCCAAGCGGAATGACTGTCCGAAGGTACATCGCCAAGCTGGATCCGTACCTTGTGGATAAGGAGAGGCTCGGAAAACACGCAGCAGACAAGAAGCACCGTGTTGCGGCGGGTGTCCTACGTGTCCATGAGATTTTGGAACGTTGGGAAATTGATCACACCTTGTTGGACGTCCAGCTTGTGGATGAAACCTCGGGGCTGTGCATTGGGCGCCCCTATCTGACGATCGTCCTCGACCGCTTCTCTCGAATGGTGATGGGATATTTGCTCCACCTGTCGGCGCCAAATACGGAAACCGTGCTTCGTGTGATCGAACGCTCAATCCGTCCAAAAGCCGAATTGCTGAAGCGCTTTCCGAAAGTGAGAAATGAATGGTGGGCACGTGGGCTGCCGGCTCGAATAGTCCCAGACAACGCAGCGGAATTTCACGCGGGCGATCTCATCATGGGATTCAACGAGTTGGGTATCGAGATCATGTATCCCGCTTCAAGGGCCCCTCAAAGGAAAGGTGCCGTCGAACGCTTTTTCAGCACACAGAACCTGGGGCTTATCCACAACCTCCCGGGTACCACCTTCTCGAATATCCAGCAGCGTGGCGATTACGACTCGGAGAAGAATGCATGTTTCACGCTCCCTCAATTGGAGGCGGTGGTAGTGAAATGGATCGTCGATGGTTACCACCAGACTCCTCATCGGGGGCTGGACAACAGAACACCGGCTCAAGTCTGGGGGACTAGCGAGGCGAACCATGTCATCAGCCTTCCCGTCGACCTGGACTCGTTGGAGTGCATTCTGGCCAAGCGGGCCTCGGTGAAGGTTCACCATTACGGCATCGAGGTTGCCAAAGTGGGCTACCACTCTACGGAACTTGCTGAGCTCCGTATGCGTTTGGCAGACGGAGAAAAGGTAAACGTCCGCTATCGAGACGAAGCCGGGCACGTTTGGGTTCACGACCGCTTCAGAAACTTGTTCTTCAAAGTGCCCGCCAAAGATGAGCGAATGGCCGGTAAGAGCAGGGAGGTGTGGAAGGCTGCCGAGAAAGCGCTGCGAGAAAAATATAATGAGCAGCCTAGCTTCGAGGCTACGCACAGGTGCTACCAGGAAATTATGGAAGATGCAGACGAGGCCCGCCGTTCGCAGACGCTCAGAAAACGACGCGCAGCTGCCATAGCGAAAATCGACAAGGAGGGTCGAGTGACCGAAAGCACGCCTCCACCCAAGGTACTCGCTGAAGTGGAATGGACCGGTGACTCTATTCCTAACATTCCGCCAGCAGCCTTCAAGGTCTCGGTTCGTCGCCCTGCTGGGAGTTCTAAGCCATGAACGCCATCAATCTGTACGAATGCTACGAGCATGGTGAATACAGCTTTACGCTCCGCGATCGTTTTATTCACAGCCCTCAAGTCGAGCGAGCGTTGACGCGACTAGGCGATATCCACGGCGATAGTCGGCGTACCAGAGCAAGTAAAGGGTTGCTGATCCAAGGTCCAAGCGGAGTGGGCAAGAGCACATTGGTCAAGGAGTACATTCGGTCATTGGAGGAATTGGAGAGCCATGACCCACAGAAGCGGACAGTTCTGTTCGTCGAGATGCCTTCGTCTCCAACCAAAAAGAACCTGGCAGCAGCCATTTTGGCAGAGCTGAAGGATCCCTTCGCAGAGGCACGAGGACATTCGGCAGAGGTTAAATTTGCGCGAGTAGTCCTGCTGCTGAAGAACCTTGGCGTGGAGATGTTGGTCCTCGATGAGGCGCAGCACCTGGTCGATTATCGTCGTAATGGTGCGTATGAGGCAGCAGACTGGATCAAGAGTCTGATGAATGAAACCAGTATCGCGTTTGTTCTGATTGGGCTGAAGCGCACCGAAAATCTCCTGCTAGCAAACGAGCAACTGCGACGCAGGTTTTCGGCCACGGTGGCATACGATCGCTTCACCTTCTCCGCTAATACGTCTCTTCATTTCGTGATGTTGTTGCAGGCAATCGAGGGCGAACTGCCTGTTCAAACCATCAGTTTTGTAGAGCCAGCGATGATTAAACGCTTCTACCTGGCTTCCTATGGATTGATCGACTACCTCATCAAGATTGTGGACAGGGCTGTTTGGCTGGTTCAAGTCCAGGACCTTGTCGGGATTGAACTTCCTGTGCTGGCCCAGGCTTTTGAAGACGAGGTTTGGAGCTACGCCACCGAGGATCGAAACCCCTTCAGTGCGAGCTTCAATTTCCAGCCTCTGTTCGGGAAGCGGGAGCCGTTTGAGACGTTCGAAGAGAGCAGTACCTGACGGCCAAGGGCCGGGCTTATCGGCCCGGCTCTACTCCCCTGATTTTTATGTCTTCGATTTCATGGATGTGTAGGAATGTTTGGTCTTTTAATCAACCCACGACCACACCAAGACGAAAGTCTTTTGGGGTACCTGCAGCGCCTGGCGAAAGCCAACGGATTACCCAGAAAGGAACTGCTCACCGCCTTTGCACGAGCCGACGAGACCGATGTTGCGGACTGGCTGCAGATGATGGAAGGACCACTGAGCTGGCCTGCGGTATCTGCTGAGTTTCGTGATCCAAGGCCCAAGGGGGTCAAGTTATGGACGACTCATCACGCTCGTTACTGTCCGATCTGTTTGGGCGAAGCCGGTTATTGGAGAGAAAGCTGGGGCTTGACCCTGGTTACGACGTGTTCTGTCCACGGCACTGAACTCCACGGGCGGTGCCCCAACTGTCTGAAGGAAACCGATCCAAGCGCAATGAGTGCGAATAGTTGCCAAGCGTGTGGCACCTCATTGAGTGGGACCAATTTTGAGATCGCGCCGGCGAGTGATACGGCCGCCTGGCTCACCTCTGGCTTTGAAGATAGGTTTTACGCCGACTCGTTGCCAGCTGACGCGGGATTGGCGGCCCTCACCTACGAACAGTTTCACGAGTTGTCATCGCGTCTCGCTGTCAGAAGTTTGCCTACGGAAAGAACCCAGCCGCTGAAGGTTGCTGATTCGGGTTCGCTAGAGATATCGCGGCTTATGGCAAACGCGGCGGGCGTGGTTCTCATGAACTGGCCTCTCGCATTCAGAGAACTGCTGAGTGGCCTCAAGGCAGTCCATTCCGATAACGAACATTGGACGCTCAGCAGATCGTTCGGCCCGATATACCACGACATCCACCGTGATCTGGATGACTCTTGTTTTGACTTTCTTCGTCGAGAGTTCGAATCATTTCTGCAGCATGCGTGGGAAGCACCGTTAGCGAAGCGAAATCGCAATTTGAGTGAGGAGACGATTGAGAGACATCGTTGGGTGTCGTTCGATTCTGCTGCTGAAGCTTGTGGTCTCGGGGTATCAGTCATAAAACGCCTTCATCAGGAGGGACAAATCGCCTATCGGGAGAAGGTCCATGAAGATCGAGTCTTTACGGTCGTGGACCTGGATCATTTGAAGGCAATCTCGCAGCATCTCCAGGGCGTGGCTGATATGAAAGAAACCTCGACTTTGCTAAGCCTCTGTCGCAATCGGGTTAGGCAGCTGCTAGCTGGTGGTACCCTCCAGTTCTTTGGTGGAGAACCGCGCCCAGGCGAAAGGTGGCTGATTGACTGCCGCTCGATCAACGAATTGATTGATGAGAAGCTGCCTACCAGCTCTGACCAGAGCCTGGTGTCGATCAACTACTTGGCCAAGCATTCTCTGCCCAAGGGGGGTGGGTTGGTCGAGTTGGTTCAGGCAATACGTGCAGGTGAACTTCGCGCTTACGGCCCAGCTGAGAATGGCTCGGTTGCGGTAGGGGCGTGGTTACTCAAGCCGCAAGATTTTGCAGCGTGGCAACAAGCCCGAGCTGAGAACAAGAGTCCGGTCTTTCCCGGCCTGTCGGTAGTCAAGGCTGCTGCGCTGTTAGGCGTCAAAGAACAATGCGCATACGCGTTCGTTCGACTGGGTCTGCTATGGAGCACTGCTGTCGAACGAGGCCGGCGTACGCAATTGATGGTTAAGCCTCAAGCCATCGACAGATTCAGGCGTGGCTATATCTTGGGACCGGAGATTGCGGTGTATTTGGGGAAGTCGACCAGGGAGGCGTTCAAGCACCTTTGGGAGGCCAGGTTTCGCCCCGTTGCGGGGCCATCCATTCCAAACGCGGCTTGCCGGCAGTACGTTTGGGTAAGAAGCAAAAAGCTGATCGATTACCTCGCAAGTGAAGCCGCCCAGATCGACGATCCTGAAGCCATCACGTTTTTATCCACACCGATCGCTCAGCCTCGTGATTGCCGATTCAGGCATGTGGGATCAAGATAGTTAGCACGCTTTCTTTCTTGATTGCTAAAATCATCGAACCCATTTTGGAGAATCTTATGTCCCGTCTCGCTGAATTCCGCCTGCTCGAACAACAGCTCGCAGCCCAACTGGCGGAGCTGGAAGCGCTGAAAAATGACTCTGCCCTGAAGCAGGAAATGGAATTTGAAACGAAGCTGCGCAGTTTGCTCAACGAGTATGGCTACGGCCTGCGCCAAGTGGTGCTGATCCTCGATCCGCAAGCGGTGGCTTCCACTGATATGGCCCCAAAAACCTCTCGGAAACCACGCGAAGTGAAGGTCTACAAGAATCCACACAGCGGAGAGGTTGTTGAGACCAAGGGTGGTAATCAGCGTACGCTTAAGGCCTGGAAAAACGAGTATGGCGCTGAGGTAGTCGAGTCTTGGCTCGCCAATTGATTGCACTGCAGGCGGCTTCTGGCACGAGATGAATCGTGGTGCGCCCCGAATGCAAATTCCCATTCTGGGGCGTGACGAAATTTTCTGCGGGTGGTGGATTTAGAGAATTAAAACTGTCGCTAGAGGGTCCCGTCTTTCGCGGCCTGCAGCCATTTGGAGAGGAAACGCAAAACTGTCGCAATCACCCAAAACGCCGGTTCAGACTGATTCGCTAGAGAATTAAAACTGTCGCAGCCTGAAACGACGCGGCTTTCACGTGTATTCAGAGCCATCATTATCGATAGCCTGCTTACAAACATGTAATTCCTGGATCACGTGGATGACAGCTCCCAGTCGGTAAGCTTCACTCATGTCTTCATGGAGTAACAGAAATGAACACCGCTAAAAGCATTGCCGCCCTCATGCTCGTAATCGCCTCCTCATCCGCTTTAGCTGAAGGAGGATCTGATCGCTTACACGGAAAGATGATTCAGGCAAATGAGCAAGCAATGCGTGCCTACGCCGCTGCCAATGGAAAAAAACCACCTGAAGTGATCCATTATCGCTACGGAATGAAACTGGATGTGGCGAGAGTTATCAGTATGACTTCGCTCAAAGGTAGCTGCGACGTGATGCCGACACAGATGAATTACGAGGACTCAACAGGTGAGTTGAAAATCCTCGAATATCGCTCTGCTGGAATTAACTGTAGAGGTCAAAACTGACCGAAGGGACAGGGTAAGTCTTGGAGTAAGCTGACCACGACCAGCGCTGCAGCTGGTCGGCTGGCCGGCAGAAGCCCTTCCCCCGGGGCATCTTGCATTACGTGTCAGGATAACTGGCAACTACTTGATCGTCCCCACTCTTGGTGAGGCCGATGACTTGATAGGCGTGTTTCATGCCATCAACCTCCATACCTGGTGAGCCAGCGGGCATGCCAGGTACCGCGACGCCTGCCAGGTCGTTGCGCTTTATGAGCTCCTGCACCTGGGCTGCGGGGACGTGACCTTCCACAAACTTGCCATCGATAACCGCGGTGTGACACGAAGCCAGCCTCGGAGCTACTCCTAGCTCTTGCTTCACCGCCCTCATGTCCGTTTCAACGTGGTCGACGACCTTGAAGCCGTTTGCCTCCAAGTGCGCTATCCATTTCTTACAGCAACCGCAATTAGCGTCCCGGTGCACATCGATAGTCAGGGGCTCCGCAGCAAAGGCGGCTGAGGCGATTAGAAGTGACGCTGCGGTACTTAAACCGAGGAAGCGGCGCTTACTTGTCATGAGTGTGCTCCTTCCCGTCTTTGTGCACATGGGTTTTGGGAGTAGAACCTGTGTGGTGGTCCGAGTGCGCCTCGCCGGACTCGTGTTCACCGTGGTGCTCCGCTACTGATGAAGACTCCGAATGCGAACTGCCATGATCATGACTTTCCTCAGCCACGCCGTTTGCTGCGGAATCATCATGATTTCCATGACCTGATTTCGCACCACCGTGTTGGCCTTCATGGTTATGCATATCGCTTTCGCCACCGCCATGTTGGTGACCACCACTGGAAGCGACCATCATCTGGTACTGCTCAGCATTGAGTTGCGGTAGCTGGTCCAGGAACGCGACGATTCCCCAGATGTACTGGTCGTCCATGCTCTTACCCCAGGCTGGCATGCCTGTCGCTTTGATACCGTGCTTGATGGTCCAAAACGCAGCAGCAGGGTCACCGCTTACACCTATCTCGGTGAGGTTTGGTGGGGATGGGTATAGGGCTTGGCTGAGTTCAGTTTTCTCCACCCCTGGCGCGAGGTGGCAACCGATACACATGGCGTTGTAGTTGCCTGCCCCTGCTTGGATGAGAGCAGGATCTTTAAGGTTTGGCACCTCAATGTCGCTTGCTCGGACTTCAATCGAGCGATCCCGCGCCATGGCCAAAAACGCATGCACAGCGGGGAAGTGTGGGTCGTCCGCACCAACGTTCACGAGACCGAAGTAAGCAGCACCTAGCACTGCTGCGCTAGTAACAGCACCTGCCGCCACCAGCGTTGTAATTGTTTTTTTCATGTTGAGTTCTCAAAACCACATCCGAATACCGGCCACAAAACGAGCTTCGTCCACGTCCCCGCCTTCATCCCGAATGAAATCGGCGGTTTTGCCGTAGGAACGGCTCCAGGTGACACCTATGTATGGCGCGAACTGGCGAACAATCTCGTACCGTAACCGCAGCCCGACTTCGGTGTTTGCCAGGCCAGAGCCGACGCCGCGTTCCGGGTCGTTCTTGCCATAAAAGTTGGCCTCAGCGGTTGGCTGAAGAATTAAACGATTGGTTAGCAAGATGTCGTACTCGCCCTCCAGACGGGCAGCGGTTTGACCGTTCTCGCCGATAAAGGCGGTGGCTTCAGCTTCGAAGTCATACAGGGCCAGGCCCTGAATACCGAACGCAGCCCAGGTCTGCGGATCCTCCGGTTTGAAATCCTGCCGGACGCCGGCGACAACATCCCACCACGGGCTTACCGAGCGGCCATAGAGGAGCTGCAGCTCAGCATCTTCAGTCACACCATTGGTTCGTTCACCTTCCGAGCGAATCCAGAGCCTATTGATATCGCCGCCCACCCAGCCGGATGCATCCCAAGCAAGCGTGCTACCTTCATCGGCATCTTGGTATTCCAGTTGGTCTAGCAAGAAAAAGCTGTTGAACCCGCTGTCATCCATTTTGTGCCCGTCAAGCGGGGGGAAGGCAGCCTGCCGGTCGGCATCAGTCAGCACCGGGATTGGCGTACGGCTGGTCGGGGTCGGCGAATCAGCGTTCCCGTTTCCCATCGTGGAATGACCCATCGCGCCATGATCCATGCCTTCCATGGACCCGTGATCCATGCCTTTCATGCTTCCATGGTCCATCTTGCTGTGGTCCATCGAGGCGGGTTTCGCTTTGGGCTGGCCATGGCCCATTTTGCTGTGATCAACGGGTGCAGGTTGCGTGGGTTGCTTGCTCGCGCCCATCTGGCTGTGGTCCATGCCCGTCATCGCAGCCTGTGATGAGGCGTGGTCCATCTGCATGGCACCGTGGCCCATTGCCGAGTGGTCCATTCCGGAATGATCCATTTCAGCGGCGAAGCTGGGCGAAACGCCCAGCACACCTAAAGAAACGGCGAATGCCAGCAGCGATGGTCGTGCAACGCTATTGGCCATTTTTCCCTGCCTTAGCTTTGTCGCTGCCATGCGATTCCATCATTTTGCTGTGATCCATTCCTTCCATGGAACCATGATCCATGCCCTCCATAGAGCCATGATCCATGCCTTTCATGGAGCCGTGATCCATGCCTTCATGGTTCATGCCCTGGGCTTGCTTGCTCTTCGAGCCGTTCGATTGCGCCGCGTTGGACGACTTTTGAGAGTGCTGATCATGGTTGTCACTGGACCAGGAAGACGGGGCGTACACCGCGAGCAGGCCAACCATCGCGGCAGAGAGGAAAAAGGCGCTTCGTTTCATTGGTTTGCTCATCTCGTATCTCCAGTTCATTCGTCCACGCGGACTTCTCGGAACATGCCCATCTCCATGTGGTACATGAGGTGACAGTGATAGGCCCAGCGCCCGAGTGCATCTGCGGTTACGCGATAGCTTCGTTTCGAGCCAGGCGGCATATCGATCGTGTGTTTTCGCACCATGAAATTGCCGTCCTCATCCTCCAGGTCACTCCACATGCCGTGCAGATGGATGGGGTGAGTCATCATGGTGTCGTTGACCAAGGTAATACGCAGGCGCTCGCCGTACTTGAGCCGCAGCGGCTCTGCGTCAGAAAACTTGATCCCATCGAAGGACCAAGCGAACTTTTCCATATGCCCGGTAAGGTGCAGTTCGATTGTCCGGCCAGGTTCCCGGCCGTCAGGGTCGATGAAGGTGCTACGCAAATCCGAATACGTGAGAACCCGACGCCCGTTATCGCGAAGCCCGATCCCCGGATCGCTCAGCTTTGGCGTAGGGGTCATGGTCTGCATATCGACCAGAGGGTTGTTTGTTTCGGAGGCGGGATGGTTCTGCATGGCACCGCTGGCGGCCATATTGCTTTGGTCCATACCGGTCATGTTGCCGTGGTCCATGCCAGCCATCTTGCTATGGTCCATACCGGCCATGCTGCCGTGGTCCATGCCAGCCATCTTGCTATGGTCCATACCGGCCATGCTGCCGTGGTCCATGCCAGCCATCTTGCTATGGTCCATACCGGCCATGCTGCCGTGGTCCATGCCAGCCATCTTGCTATGGTCCATACCGGCCATGCTGCCGTGGTCCATGCCAGCCATCTTGCTGTGGTCCATACCGGCCATGCTGCCGTGATCCATGCCACCCATGCTGCCGTGGTCCATCCCCATATCACTCATGGAGATGAGAGGCCTTGGATCTACAGCCGGCACCGGTGCCTGCAGGCCCTCACGGACAGCCAAGGTACCCCTTGAATAGCCGGTGCGATCCATGGATTGAGCAAAGATGGTGTAAGCCTGCTCGTTTTCAGGCTCGACAATGACATCGTAGGTTTCAGCAACGGCAATCCGGAATTCATCGATCGACACTGGCTTAACGTACTGACCGTCGGCTGCGACAACCGTCATTTTCAAGCCGGGGATCCGCACGTCGAAATAGGTCATCGCCGAGCCATTGATAAAGCGAAGCCGGATTTTCTCCCCTGGCTTGAAGATTCCCGTCCAGTTCCCATTTGGCGCCTGGCCGTTCATGAGGTAGGTGTAGGTGTGCCCGCTCACGTCAGCGAGATCGGTTGGGCTCATCTTCATCTCGGCCCACATCTTTCGATCGGCCACAGCAGCAGACCAACCTTTCTCGCTCACGTCGTCGACGAAGTCGCCAACGGTGCGCTTGTGGAAGTTGTAATAGTCCGACTGTTTTTTGAGCTTGGACATAACCCGCGCCGGGTCTTCGTCGGTCCAATCACTCAGCATGACGACATAGTCACGATCGTAGGTGAAAGGCTCTGGATCCTTGGCATCAATCACCAGCGCACCGTAAACACCGACCTGCTCCTGGAAGCCCGAATGGCTGTGGTACCAGTAGGTGCCGTTCTGGTGGACCTTGAACTTGTACTCGTACATGCCGTCGGGAGCGATGCCATGGAAGCTTAGACCCGGCACGCCGTCCATATTCGCCGGCAGGATGATGCCGTGCCAGTGGATGGACGTGTCCTGCTTCAAGCGGTTGCGAACCCGTAGCGTGACCGTGTCGCCTTCGCGCCAACGGAGTATTGGTCCTGGCAGCGAACCGTTGATGGCCATCGCCGTTCGAGCTGCCCCGGTAATGTTCACCGGGAGCTCCCCGATGTACAGGTCAAAATCGGTGCCGGTCAGTACGTTAGGCTGGCCAGGGCTGGTTACGGCCCAGACCGGCGCGCGCCACATGCCCAGCCCACCCAGTAGTCCGGTAGCAGCCAGGCCTTTGACGAATGAACGTCTCGTGGTTTTGCTTTGCATGCCGTTGCGTCCAATCAGGTAGATCGCTGATATCCAGACTGCGGGATCCGCAGCCATCTGGTTTCAATTGAGCTCCCCCAAGCCTCGTAGACTTTCGCCAAAGCACAAGGATTGCGGGAGGCAATACCCCGAAAGCTGACATAGTTCAGATTCCGGGGTGATTACATTTCTGTAAGCTAAGCTCAGCAGCTCTCGTGGCCGGGGTGCTTTTGGCTTTGGGCGGTAACAGGAGCCTCTGCTTTTTTCTCCTGAGCAACCTGGTAAGCCTGCATGGAAGATGCACGTGCAGCTTCCATCCTGGCGAAGGTGCGATCCGCGCCGCCTTCAGCCAGGGCGAGGCTCGCCATGCCGAAGGTGACTACCATCACAATCGCTTTGATCATGTTCATTTGCGTTTCCTCTAAGGGTCAGTTTCGCCTGATTGGCGCCGTTCACAGTGCTCAAGCTAGCTACCCGGCACTGTCAGCAAGCTGAGCCCGACATTACTTTTCCGTCAGCTTCTGGTTGGGTGCCTTTTTTGCTGCACACTGAAGGGCATCCAAGGGGGCGCAGCAGATGAAATTACTCGTAGCCGAAGATGAGCCAAAAATCGGGGCCTACCTGCAGCAAGGGCTGACGGAGGCAGGCTTTACCGTCGATCGTGTGGTCACAGGGACCGACGCGCTGCAATACGCTTTGAGCGAGGCGTATGACCTGCTGATTCTTGATGTAATGATGCCGGGGCTAGACGGCTGGGAGGTGCTGCGGATGGTACGTGCGGCAGGGAAAGAGGTCCCAGTCTTGTTTTTGACGGCCCGTGATGGCGTGGACGATCGCGTGAAAGGGTTAGAACTCGGGGCTGACGATTACCTGGTCAAACCCTTTGCATTCTCGGAACTGCTAGCGCGTGTGCGCACTTTGCTGCGAAGAGGCAGCAGTGGCTATGCTCAGACCACTATGAAGATGGCTGACCTGGAGGTAGACCTGCTTAAGCGCCGGGCCACCCGAAATGGCAAGCGGATCGACCTCACAGCCAAGGAGTTCTCCTTACTGGAACTACTCATGCGCCGACGCGGCGAGGTACTGCCGAAGTCCCTGATCGCATCGCAGGTGTGGGATATGAACTTCGACAGCGACACTAACGTGATCGAGGTTGCTGTTCGTAGGTTGCGGGCCAAGATTGATGACGATTTCGCCCCCAAGCTCATACATACAGTTCGTGGCATGGGCTATCTGATGGATGTTCCCGAGTAATGCGCGCCCAATCGTCGCTCGTTAAACGCCTTACCCTCATGTTCATGTTCGCGGTCATCGCCGTATTGGTCGTTGCCGGCGTGAGCTTCTACATGCTCAGTCAGCACCATTTCCAGATGCTGGATGAGCAAGCCCTGGCCGAGAAACTCGAATCCACCCGGCACATCCTTTCACTTTCAGCAGCACGTGATGAACTTGAGGATCAGGAGCCTCAACTGCGTGCTTTGTTGGGGGCTCATCAGGACCTTTCTGCGGAGATTCTTGATGCTGACGGTACTGTCCTGTTCTCGGACTCCAAGGCATCCCGCATCCCTGAGCGCTTTAAGCAGGCCTCTTCTGGCGCCGTTTGGGACTGGCAAATCGACTCGCGGAACTTCCGGGGGATTACCTCTCAACTGGCTATAGCGCAGGCGCAGGCGCCGGTAACAGTCATGTTGATGCTGGATGTCACCAGCCATGCCCACTTTTTCAAGACGCTGCAATGGTGGTTCGGCATTGGCTTGGTCATCAGCGCTCTGGTTAGTGCAGGATTGGGGTGGATCGTGGCCAAGAGCGGTCTTCGGCCGGTTGGGCAGATCACCAAGGTGGCGACATCCATGTCTGCCCGGTCCCTTCGCGAGCGAATTCCATTGGAGCCCGTGCCGCTTGAATTGCAGGAGCTGATCCTCTCCTTCAACGGAATGCTTGCACGCCTGGAAGACGCGTTCGTCCGGCTATCAAACTTCTCAGCCGACATCGCACATGAGCTGCGGACTCCGGTAAGTAATCTTCTGACGCATACCGAAGTCGTTCTGACCAAAAAACGCGACCTCGATGCCTACGAAGACAACCTCTACTCCAATCTTGAAGACCTCAAGCGCATGTCGCGCATGATCGATGACATGCTGTTCCTGGCAAAAGCTGATAACGGCTTGATCATCCCCGAGCAGGTTGATATCGATCTGGTCGGGCTAGTGTCCAGACTGATTGAGTACTACCAGCTTGCAGCCGAAGACCGAAGCATTCGGCTTGCCCTTCAAGGCGAAGGTACGATCCGTGGTGACCGGCTAATGATTGACCGGGCGGTTTCCAACATTCTATCCAACGCTTTGCGCTATACCCCCGAAGGCCACGATATCGCCGTCCGGATTGTCGAGGCGGCTGATCAAGTGAACCTGTCCGTCCAGAACAATGGGGCCACGATTGATCCGGAACATATCAACAAAATCTTCGACCGGTTCTATCGCGCTGACCCTGCAAGGCGGGAAGGAAGCCCAAGCAACGCCGGCTTGGGTCTGGCCATAACGCGTTCGATCATCGAGGCTCATGGTGGGCGAATTTGGTGTACCTCCGCTGACGGCGTGACGAGTTTTCACATCGCTCTGCCGCACGCCAAACAATCCACTTCCAAGCCTCAAACGGCTTAATGCTCATTTCATGCGTGTAACCTATACTCGGCCATCATGAACCGGCTCCTACGACTGTTCACCATCCTGCTTCTAATCGCATCGCTTCCTCTCAACGGCATGGCGGGAGTCGACTCAGCCATTGAACCATGCCCCATGCAAACCATGGGGATGGAGATGATGGCGGGGATGGATCACGATTGTTGCCAGGATACTGATCCAGGATCAGCTGCCGACCACTCCAAAGCCTGCAAAGTGGGCCAGGAGTGTAGAACCGCGAGCACAGTTCAGGTCGAAATAATTAACCCCACGCTCACCTATTCTGCGCCTAGGCCAGTAGATACCTATGCGGTGAGCCTCGTAAACAGGGCGCCTCCTGACCCTTGGCGGCCACCCCGCGCCTGATTACCTCTTAAATTCACCCCATCGTCCTGTTTTGCAGCCGGATGATGGCATGCGCTTGCGCGCTGATTTTTTGAGGAATCATTTCCATGACTCCCCCACGTTACCGATTAGGGATGGCATGTCTGGCCGCTCTGATCAGCCTGTTGTCGACGTTACCGGCTCAGGCTACACCGTTGTCTCTGGAGGAAGCGCTTCAACTTGCCGAACGCAATGCCCCCATCCTCCAGGCCAGGCAAGAGCAAATGACGGCCGCTCGACACGCTGTGATCCCAGCAGGCGAGCTGCCTGATCCACGTCTCAACCTAGGAGTGCAGAACCTTCCTGTTGACGGCAGTGATCGTTGGAGCATGAACCGCGATTTCATGACGATGCAGGTTGTCGGCCTCTCCCAGGAAGTACCAAACCGGGACAAGCGGGAGGCACGAGTTGAGACGGCACGAGCGAGCGTTGAGCGAGCCGATGCAGAGGCGGTGTTCGAGCGCTTAAAAGTGCGTGCTGCCACAGCCCAAGCTTGGGTCGCGGCGTACACCGTTCAACGGAAACTGCAGCAGTTTGAGGACTTCTACAAAGAAAACCGTCTGTTGGCCGCAGCAATCCGCGCACGCCTGGCCGGCGGTACCGGCGCGACGGCCGACGCACTTGCTCCTGACCAGGAAGCTGCGCAACTCGATGAGCAAAAAGATGTTCTGCTCACACAGGCCGCTCAGGCACGGGCTGCACTCAAGCGATGGATTGGAGAGGATGCTGATCCGCAAGCTCAAGCATTTCCGCGCTGGCCAGTGAGCGCGCCGGACTATCTACACGCTATACATGCACATCCAGAATTGGCGACCTACAACGCCCTTACGCGGGAAGCACAAGCTCAAGTGCACCAAGCCTTGGCAGAAAAGAAGTCGGACTGGGGGTGGCAGGTGGATTACCAGCGGCGCGGGCCTGAATTCAGCAATATGGTGAGCCTGCAGGTAAGTTTCCAACTGCCCTTGTTCGCTGGCTCACGGCAGGACCCGATGATCGCGGCACGTCGCGCACAAGTCCGGCAACTGGAGGACGAACAGGAAGCGGCATTGCGTGAGCATAAAGCGCAGCTGGAGACAGATCTTGCGGATTACCAGCGATTGCAGCGAGCAGTGCAGCGCAGCCGTGAAACATTGTTACCGCTAGCGGAGGATCGAGTCCGCCTCGCCCTTGCTGACTATCGAGCCGGTAAATCACCCTTAAGTGAGGTTCTCACCGCTCGACGTCAGCGGGTTGAAACACGACTGCAAGACATCGATCTGCAAGGACAGTTGGCCGCGACAGCTGCACGGCTGCACTTCGCGTATGGAGAGGTGCGCGCATGAGAAATTCAACTATCAGCCTTGTGGTATTGGCCGCGTTGGCTATCGGCGGTGGCGTTGGCTATCAGCTAGCAAAGCGTGGGCAGGTGTCCACTGCCTCCCCTGAAACGCTACAGAAGGTGCTGTATTGGTATGACCCGATGTACCCCCAGCAGCACTTTCCAGCACCGGGCAAGTCGCCCTTCATGGACATGCCACTGGTGCCGAAGTACCAGGAAAGCACCGCTGCTGAGGTGAGCCCCGCAGTTCAAGTTTCACAGGGGCTCCAACAAAACCTGGGGGTCCGTCTGGCTACCGTAGCGAAAGGGCAGCTTGCTCGAACCCTCCAGGTGAGCGGCGTGCTTACCTTCGATGAGCGGGATTTTAGCGTTCTGCAGGCTCGTACCGGTGGCTACGTCGAACGCACCTATGGCCGCGCTACAGGCGACGTGGTTGCCAAGGGCGCCCCATTGGCAGATGTGTTGACGCCTGAATGGGCGGGCTTGCAGGAAGAGTACCTGGCGCTTCAGCGATCTGGGGACAATGAATTGCGCGCTGCAGCTCGGCAACGACTACTGCTGGCGGGTATGCCTGCCGATCTTATCAACCGGATTGACCGTACGGGAAGGGTCCAGAATTCGGTAACGCTCTTGGCCCCAACAGCAGGCGTCCTTCAGGCTCTGGAATTGCGGCCAGGCATGACAATGACACCGGGTGCAACGTTGGCGAAGATCAATGGTATCGCGAACGTCTGGCTTGAGGCCGCAGTACCTGAAGCGCAAGCCCAAGGCCTACAGGAAGGACAGGCAGTGCAGGCGAATCTGGCAGCGTTCCCAGGCGAACCTGTTCCCGGCAAGCTGACCGCATTGCTGGCTGATGCGGATCTGCAAAGCCGCACCTTGCGGCTTCGTATAGAACTGCCCAACCCCGGCGGCCGGTTGCGCCCAGGCATGACCGCGCAGGTTTCCCTCCATCCGTCCGGGCAACAGGATGACAGCCTACTGGTGCCAGCCGAGGCGATCATTCGGACGGGGAAACGCGATCTCGTAATGGTGTCAGAAGACGGAGGTCGATTCCGGCCGGTGGAAGTAGTGCTCGGCCAGGAAAGTGCTGGCCAGGTGGTCGTGCTGCGAGGCCTTCAGGCGGGCCAGCGCGTTGTGGCGTCCGGGCAGTTTCTGCTGGACTCCGAAGCGAGCTTGAAAGGTATCGAGGCCGTTACTGCTGGCGATGCTCCACTTGCGCAACCTGTACAGCCGGCTCTACATCAGGCCAATGGGCGCATCGTTCAAATAGAAGGTAATCAGCTGACCATCGCTCATGGACCGTTCGTGACGCTGGGCATGCCTGGTATGACGATGACTTTCCCTGTGGCAGATCCCCGCTTGATTGCCGGACTCAAGGTTGGCGAACGCATCCGGTTTGGAGTGCGCGAGCGCGATGAAGGCATGGTCATCGAGCAAATAACCCAGCAGGAGAACCAGCCATGATCGCGAACCTGATTCGTTGGTCGGTTGGCAACCGCGTCCTGGTCCTGCTGGCAACACTGTTTGCCGTAGCTTGGGGCGTTTTCTCTCTGCGCAGTTTGCCGATCGACGCGTTGCCTGACCTGTCAGATGTGCAGGTGATTATCCGCACCTCCTACCCAGGGCAGGCACCGCAGATCGTGGAAAATCAGGTGACATATCCCCTGACCACCACAATGCTTTCCGTACCCGGAGCCAAGACAGTGCGGGGCTTTTCAGCATTTGGAGACAGCTTCGTATATGTGTTGTTTGAGGACGGCACAGATCTCTATTGGGCGCGGTCCAGGGTGCTCGAATACCTAAGCCAGGTTCAGTCTCGATTACCGGCGTCCGCTAAGCCAGTGCTCGGACCCGATGCCACTGGTGTAGGCTGGATCTACCAGTATGCGCTGGTGGACCGCAGTGGTACCCATGACCTGGCACAGCTGCGCAGCCTTCAGGACTGGTTCCTGCGCTTCGAGTTGAAAACTCTTCCGGACGTTGCCGAAGTGGCGACGATAGGCGGGATGGTCAAGCAGTACCAGGTAGTGCTCGATCCGCTGCGCATGGCCAGCTTGGGAATCACTCAAGTTGAGGTTTCGGACGCCATCGCCAAGGCCAATCAGGAAACCGGTGGCGGCGTGCTCGAACAAGGCGAAGCTGAGTTCATGGTAAGGGCTTCCGGCTATCTGAAGTCACTCGATGATTTCCGAGCCATTCCCCTGCGCCTGGCTGCGAAGGGTATACCCGTAACACTGGGCGATGTAGCCACTGTACAGCTGGGCCCTGAGGCACGTCGCGGCATCGGCGAGCTTGATGGACAGGGCGAAGCGGTGGGCGGCGTAGTAATTCTGCGCAGTGGCAAGAATGCGAAAGATGCCATCGCTCACGTCAAATCCAAGCTTGAATCGCTGGAAAAAAGCCTGCCTGCCGGGGTCGAGCTGGTCACTACCTACGACCGTAGCCAGTTGATCGATCGTGCTGTGGAAAATCTGAGCCAGAAGCTGATTGAAGAGTTCATCGTGGTCGCACTGGTGTGCGCTGCATTTCTTTGGCATCTGCGCTCATCGTTGGTCGCCATCGTCTCGCTTCCGGTTGGTGTCCTCATTGCCCTGATCGTCATGCGCCACCAGGGCATCAACGCCAACATCATGTCGCTTGGGGGCATAGCCATTGCAATCGGTGCGATGGTGGACGCCGCTGTGGTGATGATTGAGAACGCGCACAAACGGGTTGAGGCTTGGCATACGTGGCACCCTGGAAAGTCGTTGCGTGGCGAAGATCATTGGAAAGTGATGACTGAGGCAGCAGTCGAGGTCGGGCCTGCGCTGTTCTTCAGCCTCATGATCATTACGCTGTCCTTCATACCGGTATTCACCTTGCAGGCTCAGGAGGGAAGGCTGTTTGCGCCCCTCGCATTCACCAAGACTTATGCAATGGCAGCAGCAGCGGGCCTTTCGGTTACCCTGGTACCCGTGCTGATGGGGTACTGGATTCGGGGTCGTTTACCGGCAGAAGAGCGCAACCCACTCAATCGAACCCTGATACGGCTCTATCGCCCAGCATTGGAGATCGTTCTACGCCGGCCAAAGCTCACGTTGGCGGGTGCACTGTTGATTTTGCTCAGCAGTGTCTGGCCCCTGAGCCAGCTCGGCGGCGAATTCTTGCCGCCACTGGATGAAGGCGATTTGCTGTACATGCCGACTGCCCTGCCAGGTCTTTCGGCGCAGAAAGCCTCTGAGCTTTTGCAACGTACGGACCGGCTGATCCGAACGGTACCGGAGGTCGCCAGTGTCTTCGGTAAAGCGGGCCGGGCTGAATCAGCGACCGACCCGGCCCCGCTGGAGATGTTCGAGACGACTGTCCGACTTAAACCGAAGGATCAGTGGCGAGCAGGGATGACCACTGAGAAGCTGATCGAAGAGCTGGACCGTACCGTGCAGGTACCTGGGCTAACCAATATCTGGATCCCACCGATTCGAAACCGTATCGACATGCTCGCAACCGGTATCAAAAGCCCGATCGGCGTAAAGGTTGCCGGCAGCAATTTGAATGAGATCGACCGGGTGACTCTGGCTATCGAGAAGGTGGCCAAAACGGTTCCAGGGGTGACTTCCGCCCTCGCCGAGCGATTAACCGGTGGACGCTACATCGATCTGGATATCGACCGCCAATTCGCAGCGCGTTACGGCCTGAACATTGCTGATGTCCAAGCGATTGTTGCCGGCGCCGTTGGGGGCGAAAACATCGGCGAAACCGTAGAAGGCCTGGCGCGATATCCCATCAGTGTTCGGTACCCACGGGAGTGGCGTGACTCTGTTGATGCCCTGCGGCAGCTACCGATTTACACCAGCCAAGGGGGGCGAATCACACTGGGAACCGTGGCACGGGTGCGTATTGCGGACGGTCCACCCATGCTCAAGAGTGAAAACGCGCGCCCCTCGGGCTGGGTGTATATCGACGTGCGGAGACGGGACCTGTCCTCCGTCGTTGCCGACCTGCGCCGGCTAGTCGATCAGCAGGTGAAGCTCGATCCTGGCATAAGCTTGAGCTATTCCGGGCAGTTCGAATACCTGGAGCGCGCCAATGCGCGCTTAGCATGGGTAGTACCGGCGACGCTGGCCATTATTTTCGTCCTTCTCTACCTCACGTTTGGCCGCCTCGGTGAAGCGCTGCTGATCATGGCTACCTTGCCATTTGCGCTAACCGGCGGCGTATGGCTGCTGTACATGATGGGCTACAACCTGTCAGTGGCCACGGGTGTCGGTTTTATCGCCTTGGCTGGGGTCGCAGCAGAGTTTGGAGTCATCATGCTGATCTACCTCAACAATGCCTGGACTGAACGAAACGGCAACGGTACGCAGGGGCAACCTGCGCTTCTGGATGCTATCCGCGAAGGGGCCGTGCAGCGCATCCGCCCCAAAGCCATGACCGTAGCAGTGATCGTCGCAGGCTTGATGCCAATCCTCTGGAGTAGCGGTACCGGCAGCGAAGTCATGAGCCGGATCGCTGTACCCATGGTCGGCGGCATGCTCACCGCGCCTTTGCTCTCACTATTTGTAATCCCTGCGGCTTACTGGCTCGTCAGGCGCCGCGGACTCGCTGTACACGATAACCCCCAAACAGGAGTAACCCGATGAAGAAGCTACTGATCAGCGCTGGCCTGGTGTTCGCCGTTGCGGCGGCGGTGCAGGCCCAAGACATGTATGGCACGGATATGAAGAATATGCCCATGGAAGGCAACGAGACCCAAGGCAGCCAGGCGGCTCCGACTGCATCGGCTGAGGGAACCATCAAAGCTTTGGAACCAGGTAAAGTTACCTTGGCGCATGGACCAGTATCAGCCCTGAAATGGCCGGCAATGACCATGGGCTTCAGCGCTACCGAGCAGCAACTCAAGGGACTCAAGGTAGGCGACAAGGTCAGCTTCGATTTCCGAATGAATGGGGGCACAGCGACGATCGTAGGCATTCGCAAGCAGTGACGGATTGACTTCTAACCCTGCCTATTAGAGCTGATAGGCAGGGTCATTTAGCCAAACTTTGGAAAAAGTGCTGCCGCAATTCCTGACCGCGCCGCCTTCAGCTCTGTGCCTCGGGACGCTAGTTGGTCTTTGCGCTCTGTAGCCGGGATGCATTCAGATCAGAGTAGTAGCTGACGTTTGAGCAGAGATCTTCGTGCATCACGATCTATATGGGTCGAAAGCGGACAGGGCATCGCAAAGTCATCCAACTGCCTGAGTTATCCGAACGCCAACAAGGATTCCACCGAGCTTGTCGACAAGAAAACCCGCGACAACTCAGAGTGTTATCCGAGCAAACAGACTTTGGATACCCTATTCCCGCTAGAAACACTGCCGCTGAAACCCTCCTGGCATGTAGCTCCTTCGTCCTACGCTTCAGCCTCTATGACCCCCACCCAACCTTTCGCGCAGGTGCGGAACGAACCTAGGCGTAACGCGGGTATAAGCTTCGTAGGCAGCGCCAAACTGCTTGTGCATTTCCCGCTCTTCGGAAACCGCCAAACGCCCGTACATCACCAGCAACACCGGGAACATTGCCAGCGTCAGCAGCGTCGGCCACTGAAGGAGAAAGCCCAGAAGAATCAGCACAAATGCCACGTACTGCGGATGTCTGATCCAGCCATAGGGCCCGACCGTTGCAAGTGAACGGCGGCGTTGCGCGTGATATAGCACGTTCCAGGCGGCAGAAAGCAAATAGAAGCCGAAACCCAGGAATAGGTAACTGGCAATGTGCAAAACACTGAAGTGTGGGTTGCCCTGGTCACCGAGCAACGTCGACCACAGATGGCCGGATTCGTGGGAAAGCAGATCGAGGTTGGGGAACCTGGCCTGCAACCAGCCTGACAACAGATAGATCGTCAGGGGGAAGCCATACATTTCCACAAACAGGGCAACGATGAAGGCCGAGAATGCACCGAAGCTCCTCCAGTCTCTCGCCGTTGCCGGCTTGAAGAAACTGAAGGCAAACATGATGAAGATCGCGGAGTTGATGAAAACCAGCGACCAGAGGCCATACGCGCTTTCACCATGATTCATGATGGATCTCCCGGCTTATGGATATCAGCCTTATCGGAGGGGGCCGGTTTGCTCTGGCCCTGGTGATGGTGTCCCCCATGTCCTCGATGCATGAAGACATGCATCAGCGGACAGGCGAGCAACAACAGATAAGGCAGGGCTCCAACGACATGGGCAAGGTGCTCGGTGAGCAGGAAGTAGACGGCGATCCCACCGATTACCACCAGGCCGATTGCATAGCGTGAACGCCAGAAACTGTGTGGTGAGCCGTTTTCATCGAAGTGAGGGTTCATAGCGACTCCTGGGAAAGGAGATGGGTTACTTCGATGCAGCAGATGGCATGCGGTCCATCATCATCTGCATCATCGACTCCATCATGTCCATGCGCTTTTCCATCATCTGGTGGCGGGCGGCCATATCCCCGCCCATGCCGCCATGCATGCCCCCCATTTCAGGCATGCCACCCTCCATGGACTTCATCATGGCCATGCCATTTTTCATCAGCGCCATATGCTCGGCCATCAACGCCTGACGGGCTTCCGGCGTTTTGGCTGCAGCCATCTTTTCGTGCATGGCTTGCATGGCCTTCATTTGCTGGTCCATCGCCGCCATTTGCCCTTTGTCCATTGGCTGAGAAGGCGTCTTCTCGGTAGCCGCCGCGCTTGGCGCATCGGCCGGGTGATGTGTCGAGTGTTCATCGGTGTTTTGCGCCATGGCGCCCACGGACGCTGCGGCCAAACAAAGTCCGATCAGTAAATTTCGAACGTTGTTCATCATCATCTCCTTAGCACTGTTTTAAAGCCGGATGCCTTGGTCTGGGCGCTAGGCCTCACCTGGCACGACAAGCAAATTACTGCGCCGGCGTGAATGCTCATTTTTCGCGTCGTGCTCGGGTTGTACACCGACGGGCTATTATTGGGCACTCGGCGGCTCGAAGCTGATCCCGTTTGGCCCGGCGCCAACCTTATGGGTAGCAACGACCTTTCGGCTGCTCGTATCGATGACAGATACGGTGCCCGCTTCAATATTGCTGACAAACACATAAGCGCCGTCGCTGCTGATGGCCACACCATGGGCACCCTTGCCGGTGGTCACGGTGCCCAGGCTGCTACGCGTCTGGAGATCTACGATGGAGACTCGGTCGTCCGGATTCTGGCCACTGCCCTGATTCGCGACATAGACCTGGCGACCGTCAACGGTGGCCATCATCTGGATTGGCGTGCGGCCGACATCAACCTTGCTGATCACCTTGCGTCTGGCCGTGTCGATGATGCCAAGCTGATTTGTCGCACTGAGCGAGACGAATGCCAGGCGACCGTCAGGGGCAAAGCCGACCTGGACAGGGCCTTTGCCCACGGGAATCTGCGCGGTTTCTTTGAGTGTGACGACATCGATAAGCGATACGCTGTCGCTCTTCATGTTCGCGATATAGAGTGTCCGGCCATCAGGGCTCAAGCGCAGCCCATGGGGATAACGCCCAGTTGGAATACCGGGCAACTCGATTCGCTGCTCAAGGTCAAATACTCGCACCTGGTTGGCAGCGGAATCGGTCACAAAAGCTCGCAGCCCGGTGACGTCGGTGACCACATGAGCCGGGTGATCGCCTGCCGGGAAGCTGAACGGTGGCCTGTCCAGCGCGCTGGTACTGAACACCAGCAACTGCCCACCGGGCTTTTCACCGCTCGAATGCCCCGCATGTCCAGCCACTCCAACAACCAGAAGCAAGCTGCCGTCGGGCGAAACCTGTAGGTTGTGGGGTGCGATCGGCAAGGCGACCGTGCTCACATCACCTGTCGCAAGATTTACCTGGCTAATGGAAGCGGACCGTTCATTGGCCGTGTAGACGTTACCCGTAGGGTTTGCCATGACCAGCCCCAGAGGGATGAGCAGGAATATCCCCAAGGCCATAGAACTAAACCGCTTGGCAGTCATCATTGTGAATGAGCTCCAACGAGGGGCCGGGGTATGTGAGCCAGGCTGGCCTATACATTTACTCAAGATAAACACCAATCGCGAAGCATTTTCTTGATCAGCGTCAACGTCCACAGCTTGACTCGGCACTGGGTGATCGAAGGCCGTCCATTTCTTGGGGAGTATTGCTGGCTATCCCGACCCGGAGTCAGTCGACATCAGGCTGTATATGAAGAAACCGCGCCATGAAACATGGCACGGCGGCTTGCCATCTGAGCGGTAACGAGACTTAGCGACTGACTTTGGTTGGGTAACCAAGCGCCTGGACCAGTGCACCGACGCGTTCCGCCTCGATGTTGCTTTGGACACTCACTGTACCGGCAGCACGATCAACGATCACCTTCGCGTCGCCATCGGCAGCCTGGATGGCCTTGGTGATCTTGTTGACACAACTGCCACATCCCATACCGGAAACTTCCAAAACGAACATAGCGGGCCTCTCATGCTGGTACGGCTTTTCTCGCCGCATTTACAGCTTCAACCTTGACACGATGACAAGGTCAAGGCCCGGTCAAAGGATTTATCTTCGCCCTGAAATCTTGTCCAACTCCTCTGGCGGCGGCCCCTGCTGCATCACAATTGTCCCTTACGATCTTGGCAGAAGATGGCGGACGTCGCAGTTGCCCGATGTCCTCCATCAGGACCAGATTGGCGCCGAACTCGCGGACATACCCGCTAAGGCCAAAGCCCTAGACAGTCAGTCATATGGATCAGGCGTTGAAACGCTGATGGCGGAACTTCCTCTCATAGGTTGCGGTGTGCCCATTTCAGTCTGTGACTACGCGCTTCAGCCGCAGTGCGTTGAATACCACGGAAGCCGAACTTACGCTCATGGCCAATGCCGCAATCATCGGTGACAATAGATGGCCGGTAAGCGGGTAGAACAAACCTGCCGCCAGCGGTATGCCCATAGCGTTGTAGAAGAATGCGAAGCCCAAGTTTTGACGCATGTTCTTCACCGTGGCCACGGATAGTGTTCTGGCCCGCAGGATGCCCATCAGGTCGCCCTTGACCAGCGTCAACTGGGAGCTGTTCATGGCAACATCGGTGCCAGTTCCCATGGCGATCCCGACATCAGCCCGGGCGAGCGCAGGGGCATCGTTGATCCCATCTCCTGCCATGGCAACCCGGCGCTTATCGCCCTGCAGGAGCGCCACCAGTTGCTCCTTGTCCTCGGGTTTCACTTCTCCGTGGACTTCCTCGATGCCGAGTTGTTTCGCGACCGCACGTGCCGTAGTCAGGCCGTCGCCGGTGGCCATGATGACCTTCACATCTTCTGCCTGTAGCCGGGTTACCGCCTCCTTGGAGGTGGGTTTGACCGGATCGGACACCGCTAGCAGGCCAGCGAGCACGCCATCGACGGCCAAGTACATGATACTCATGCCTTCCAGACGCAGCTGCTCGGCGCGGTCTCGCAACGGACTGGTGTCGAGGCCAGCCTCTTCCATCAAGGTCGTGTTGCCAAGCTGCAGCCGTTTGCCGTTCACCTGGCCACGTACACCGATCCCAGAGCCCGACTCAAACGCCTCTGGCTTGGACAAGCTGTGTCCATGCGCTCGCGCATGATCGACAATCGCATGTGCCAGCGGATGCTCGCTGCCTTGGTCCAGGCTGGCGGCAAGGCGCAAGACTTCGGGTGGCATGAACTGCCCGGTACCGACCACGCTATGAAACACTGGCCGGCCCTCGGTGAGGGTCCCGGTCTTGTCGACGATCAGCGTGTCGATCTTGCAGAGGTTCTCGATAGCACTGGCGTCTCGGAAGAGCACGCCACTGCTGGCAGCCTTCCCGGTAGCGACCATGATCGACATGGGAGTGGCTAGGCCGAGCGCGCAGGGGCAGGCAATGATCAGGACCGCGACCGCATTGATCAGGCCGAAGACCCAGCCAGGCTCCGGTCCGAAAAGCCCCCAGCCGAAGAGCGTGACCAGCGCGACCAGAATCACCCCCATGACGAAATAGCCGGCCACGGTGTCCGCCATCCGCTGCATCGGGGCTTTCGAGCGCTGAGCCCGCGCGACCATCTGCACGATTTGCGAGAGCACTGTCTCGGCGCCGACCTTCTGCGCCGCCATCACAAGGCTGCCGTGGGTATTCAGCGTGGCACCGATGAGTGCATCCCCAGCTTTCTTCATCACTGGCACGGGCTCGCCTGTCAGCATGGATTCATCGATAGCACTTTCGCCTTCCAGGACCACCCCGTCGACCGGCACCTTCTCGCCAGGGCGAACGCGCAGGTGGTCGCCCGTATGCACGTGGGTGAGCGGAATATCTTCCTCCTGACCATCGGCCCCGATGCGACGGGCCGTCTTGGGGGCAAGACCCAGGAGCGACTTGATGGCGGCGGAGGTTTGTGAGCGCGCCTTGAGCTCGAGCATTTGGCCGAGCAACGTTAATGAGATGATGACTGCAGCCGCTTCGAAGTAGACACCGATGCGGCCATCCTGCATGAAAGTCGTCGGGAAAACCTGCGGGAACACTGTGGCCGCAACGCTGTATAGGTACGCCGCAGCCGTTCCCAAACCTATCAGGGTCCACATATTCGGGCTGCGATTACGAATCGATGCGACCCCACGCACGAAAAACGGCCAGCCAGCCCATAGTGTCACGGGAGTGGCCAGAATCAACTCCACCCAATTCTGTGTGGCACCATGCAGCAATTGGAGTTGGTGGGCAGTCATGGCCAACACGGTCACGATGACCGTCAGGGGCAAGGTCCACCAGAAGCGGCGGGAGAAGTCCTTGAGTTCCGGGTTCTCGTCTTCCTCAAGCTCCGGTATTACCGGCTCTAGGGCCATGCCACAGATTGGGCAACTGCCCGGCCCACGCTGGCGGATTTGGGGATGCATCGGGCAAGTGTATTCGGCGTCCGCCGCGTTGCTTGGCTGCGGGGCAGCCGAGTGGAGATGGCCCGCGTGTTCTTGGTCCTGGGGAGGGCTAAGATAATGCACAGGCGCTGCGCGGAATTTCGTCAGGCACTTTTCACTGCAGAAGCGGTATGTCCTTCCCTCGTATAGCTCGAAGTAGCGACTATCCGGTGGCACCGTCATACCGCATACCAAATCGCGCTGACTACCATCCGGTTGCTCATACGGGTGCGAGTGGTCATGGTCATGGTCATGGTCATGCTGGCACGATTCGGTGTGCATGAAGTAGTTCCCTTTGTTGTCCGGTTTGGACGAGTTTTCACCCTTCTGGTGAGAATACCCGCCATGGTTGTGCCCGAAGAGTTGCGTCAGCGGACAGAGCAACAAAATTAAATAACTGTAGTGCCTGTGACAGGTGGCCATAGTGCACGAGCCACATAAAACAGGCCAAATATGGCCAGCATGATCAGTGCAATACCGCCTTTAGTCCGCCAAAAAGGTATTGCCAGATCTGTACCACGGCGATGGGCTCCATCATGATCAACTCCCAAGCTGGGTGGGAAATATCGGCCGCTGCCGTATTGTCCAGCCTAGACAACATCTCCTTGAACAGCTGTGACGCCAATCAATGCTCCTGTAAGCGTGTCGATTATTGTTGTGGTGTAGCGTCATGGCATAGATCATTTCTGGAGGTTGCTGATCCTGCTGCTGCACCAGTGGTTGCCCTTCGACAATGCGCTGGCTGCCTTGTACCCCGGCGAGGGAGTGCCCAAGCCGCTGGAGGAGTACGACGCCGGCTCCCGGTGGGGAACGCCGTCCATGCTTTCCTGCCTGGACGGCCTATACTTGCTCGACCCCTTCTACCAGGCCTGTCAGGAAGGCCTGCCCAGTGGGCTGTAACGCCTGGAGGAGATCGCTTCTGACCAGTTCCGTCAAAGCGAGTACTTCCTCAGTTACTTCCACGCCAACGCATTGGAAGACGAGGTGCAGTTCGTTCTCCAGTTGCCGGCCAAGGTAGCCTTATGCGATCTAACAGCTCAAGCCCCAGACCTGATACATGCGGTGCGGTACAGCGCTGATCGGGTCACTCTTCGCTGTTCCCCTTCCAGCTTTGCCTTTGCCCACAGCAGACGTCGGAGATGAAACTGCTCGGCGGACTCACAAACCTGCTCCAGTGCTCTCGCACAAGGCTTTGATCTGGCCATCTTTGCTTGAATGGCTGACCCGTGGCAGGGCGTTGGCCGTGTTTTCTTCGTGCGTGTTGAGCCCAAGGCGAGCGCGATCCACCATCCACAGGCCGCTACTGCCGCGCGCCAATTCTATGCCGGCACTACTCGTCAAAAAATAGGTGAGTGCTTACCCGGCAGGCAATGGGCTACTATCGAGCCCTATATCTATCCGAAAGGGTTAGCTCCGTTGCCAGGGAATTGCATGCAGGCCATCGATATTGAAAACGCGATCGTTCTTCCTTGGGGGCTTGGCTCAAGATCGCCCCATGACCTGTTTTCTGTGTGCGCAGAAATCATTAACTGCCCTGGTGACATCGTTTTAGACGCTAGCAACCTCTCGTATATCGATCCGTTAGGGATGGCCACGCTGCGAGCGTTGTTTGAAAACCAGTTGGTCCAGAAGCGAGTTTCGATGCAGTTTTTGAGCAGAGACCTGACCTCCTACCTGGCCAGGATGGATTTTTTCAAGGACATTGATGTAGAGGGTGTAGATCTATCGGGGGTAGGACGTCGAAACGACCGAAGCACCTCGTTGGTGGAAATCACCAAAATCAGCGAACACCATCAAGCAGAGGCTGCAGCCTCTCGCCTCGCTAGAGCTATTACGGGAAGGTTGACTCAATCGGACCCGGATGCCCCAGTCGACGAGCACACGGGACGGAATGAGTTTGACTCCTACCGGGGCCCTCTGGAGTATTCGCTCAAGGAGCTATTGGAAAACTCGCTTACTCACGCCCGCAGAGAGGGACGTGGTGACGCCGCCGTTTGGCTGACCTGTCAGTTTTATCCAAAATTGAACCTTGTACGCATGGCCATCGTCGATAATGGGTGTGGGTTTCTCGCGACACTGAGGAATCACCCTGAGCTTCATGACCGCACGCATTTGCACGCGATCGAGGCGGCACTCAAACCGCGAGTGAGCTGCAACCGGGGTGCGATGGCCCAGATCCTGGGTAGCGAGAACCAAGGTATCGGGTTAACAACTACCGCAAAAATTGCAGACGCGGCGGGCGGTGGTTTGATCATCGTGAGCGGCAATGGCATACATGACACAAAGCGTCGGCAGTCTCAGGAGCTGCATGATGCGCTGTGGAATGGTGTATCGATCGCGTTTAGCTGTACCCGTGAGCTGCTGCCCACCATTTCGATCAGTGACTTGCTGCCGAAGGACGATGCAGGACAGGTTGACGACGATCTCGACCTAGATCTGAATTTCCGCTAGCTCTGGCTTTTTGATAGCTCGAGGGCTAGAGTCGATCATGCAAGGAGCGGTAAATGGGAGATTCAGCGTCAACTGAAACTCTCGGGCTGCAAAAAAGGATTATGCAATACAAGGGGTTACGACATGCAAACTCAAATTCGATTAAGTAGGGATAGTTCTATCCGAACGTACGGAATGCGAGCTTCAGCGATCCCCTACCGTACCGAAATCGAACGCTCGCTCAGCAGTGGTGAGAGCGTTGTCATAGATTTCGCTGGGAACGATGTCACTCAGTCCTTCGTCGACGAGTTGATCGGGGCGCTGATTCTGAAGGAGGGTCGCCAGGTGGTATCGCGCCTTGCCTTTGAAAACTGCACCAACGATGTCAAAGGAATCATTAAATTTGTGGTCCATGATCGAGTTCGACAGCTGCAAAAAATGCCCGCGTGACGGATCCGCATTGAATTTAAGGCCCTCAATATTGAGGGCCTTTTCATTGGTGCCAGGCAAAAGATAGCCGTCTTGAGTGGCCCCCATAGCTCGCCCTGAAAAGCGAATGTCAGGGGACACACCGCAGAAAAGCGTTCTGTAGCGGAGGAATACGTGGAAAACGGAGCTTAGGTTTCCTCATTGAGATGTGTAGAAATCCATCGCGACTCACCTATGCAAAGGCTGCGAAAAGCCTGAATCTACTGGGGTATCGTGGCGTGAGATATGTGCAAAAAAATGTGCACAGCATCTGCGGATTGGAGAGCTGGCTTGGCTCCTTAAGTAAAACCATCAAGCTGCAACGGACCTGCAACTCCTGCGGCTTGAAGCAAAGCGGGTAATACCACCCCTGAGCCCTACGAGGTGGTGTTCCGGTTTTTGACCAAACGAGAGCACGCCAGGCGCGCAAATGAGCTGCACGACCAGCTGAATGAAGTGCTCGGGGTGGCCAGAAATCTCAACGATGGGCTGTACTTCGGTGGAGCAGACGTCACGGTGCTACAAGACTTTACCATGCTCGATGCGGAAGACTTCGTGCGGTACAACCTTCACGACTGGCTCAGTGTTGGGGATACCGATGAAGATGAAGAAGGTGCCGATGATGCTGACTGAGCTGCTATCGGCCTCCCCTTTAGGATCTGGGTTTGACCTTAGCTGACCGGCTGCTCTACAAACCAATTGATTTTCTCCGGAGCCGGTGTCACTGTCGCTCCAAGAATAGCCCCCACGCCTCGGGCAGGTCCCAGACCTGTACTGCGCATCAGGGGGTTAGTTGTTTCTAGGGCCCGCCCAGGTCGATCAGGCATGCTTTGGGCTGGCCTCAAACCAGTGGGTGACCACCATAAGGGTCAGTTAGGCCTACTGCTGCCTATCCTCGCTCGTTACCATCCAGAAACCCTCTATTGATACGGTTTCAGCAAAGATGGATGTCTATAAGCTCCGCATCGAAGACACAGAAAGCAAGATCATCGACAAGGAAGGTTTCGAGGCCGAGACCTTCCGCAGAGATCCGTGGTACCAGCCTGGAAGTGCGGGCAAGCTAGCTCAGTTTGCTGTATGCCCGGCATGCGACAACCCTGTCCAGCTGGTTGGGCTGTATGAGCTACCGCCTAACGTGAAGAACCCATTCGGGAAACATGCTACTAAGAGCATTCGCGGCATCGCTCCATTTGATAGTGAGGCCCGTAACGATTGCCCGTACTTCAAGCCTCGCCAGCATAAGAAAACAGAACGAAAAACCAGGTTTGACGGCGTCCCGCGGAAGATTCTCAAGCTATTGATCGAACAGTTCGATCGCGTGGTTTACATCCTGGAGAAAGAGACCCAACTGGTCCTTTCCGAGAACGCGTTGAGAGGCATGCTGCAGCGTTACAAGGGAGAGCGTGGCTACCTCTATACCGGCGCGACGCTTCGCAATGTGCCATGGATCTTTGCTTACATGTCGGACGCCACCCGCCTGTTTGGCCAGAAGGTCAGTGGAAATGCTGAGCTGGTGAAAGCTATTGCCGCTGAGGTGCCGGGGGCGGAAATCAGCAGCACTGGTCGGCTGGAATCGAAGAAGGTGCCTGGTTCGAAGGCGGCATATTTTGATCTCAAAATGAGTTTCATCCGCCATCGAATCGTCAAAGACAGTGAAGCGTCTGGCTTGGTTGAAAGCATGGAGTTTGTAGTGTCACAGCCTCGCGGAGGTGAGCTTGAGCACATTCACAAGGAAGTCATCAAATTCGATTCGGCTTGGTTCGAATCTCTTATCCGGATGCCGGTTGATCATCCTTATCGCAGAATGGATAGAGTGAAGATGGCCCGGGAGGAACTGGGCGATCTGCTGGAGCTGACTCAGGCCTGAGGAGGCCTGCTGTAAACCACTTTTTTTCACTGTAAACCACAGTGGTTTACAGTGAAAAAAGTGGTTTACAACGTAGCTATGACACGCGCCCTGGCCACTCCCCAGGCCAGCGCGCTCCTCATTGGTTCGTTCAGCCGGACGTCGAACACCTGTGCTGCTCGGGGCCTTGCCACGCCGCGGTGTCCTATAATTCATCTTCAGCTGAGTGGAGCAAAATGTTGTGAAGCGCACATTCATTGGAATGGTCGAGGCTGGTGAGCCACTGATGAGGCAAGCGCTTGAAGCTATCCGACAGGCCCACGAAGCGGAGGCTGCTGGATTGCCAGACCTTGAGGTACAGCGTCTTCACCTATTGGCAGATTCGCTCTATCAGGCGGTCATTGATTTTCAGCTCCTCAAAGCAGGTAAACCACCGTCGACTATCCAGTGAGGACCTGCCGCTACATGACGAAAAAGATACCAGCTCTTCTCCCCGACCACCCCATGTATACCGACGCAGTGGATGCGATGAAGCAATACCACGAGGCGCAGGCTTCTGGCTCATCTGCCGAAGAGGTTGAGCGCCTGCGTCAAATCGCAGAATCACAATTTCGGGCTGTCAGCGAGTATCAGCTCAACGCTCTGGGATATCAGTCTCGTCGTCCGCACTGAAGGGATAACCGATCCGGAGGTAGCTTCAGAATCCATCAAGCCAAGCGGAAGACTCACGACGCGGTCCGATTGATCAGCGAGACGGTCGGGAGGGTTTGCACACAGCCCCAAAAAAAAAGCAGCTCCCGAGAGCTGCTTTTTTCTTACTCCCCCTTTTTGTGCTTGTGGGGTTTCAGGTCCGGATGGTCCTTCTGCTTTTCAGGGGTGACTCGCTGCCTTTTGTCCGGAGTGCCATCTTCATTGGTGCGCTTTGGGCCTGGCTTGATGCTCATGCAAAACTTCCTTTTCCGCTTGGGTTGTTGAATGCAGCTATGTAATTAGTCCAGCTTCTCTCAGCTGTCAAAGCAGGCTGGTGCAGAACCGCCTGGCCGATGATCCGGTCCACATCGAACATTCAGAGGCCAGAATAAGAGCCTCCGACAAAGGGCTTACAAGGGGCAGTGAAATCCAGCGCTGAGCGATACGAAGACGTCTGGACGTTCATCATGCCGAGCACGGTGTGGAACAGGTTGTCGTGGCTCAGCGGTGACGTGGTTTGAGCTTTCAAACAACCCACGTTGACCTTTTCGCTCTTCGCGAGCGAGTCAGACATCCAAAGTACCAACGGCACCTTTGTTTGCTCGTCAGGAGCCATCGCGTAAGGCAGCCCGTGTAGATAGAGCCCACCCTCCCCCAGCGATTCGCCGTGGTCCGAAACGTACATCAGCGCAGTGTCGAACTTGGTGTTGGCCGCCAGGATATCGATGAGATTTGCAGTCACATAATCGGTGTAGAGGATTGAGTTGTCGTAGGCATTGACCACCTCCTCCTGCTTACATTTGTCGAGCTCGTTGGTCTCGCACACCGGTGCGAATTTCTTGAATTGCGAGGGGTAGCGCTTGTAGTAGGCCGGGCCGTGACTGCCTTTGTAGTGGAGCACCAGGACAGCATCGCCTTCCTGGCGCTTGATGAAGTCTTGCATCTCCGTGAGCAGCACCCCGTCCTTACACTCCTCGCTGGTGCACAGTTGGGAATCCGCGTGAGAGGCAGCCTTGTGGTTGGGAACCCTGTCGCAGACCCCTTTGCACCCCGAGTTGTTGTCAGTCCACATGACACTGATGCCAGCGCGTTGAAGCACGTCGAGCAGCCCTTCTCGGCTCTTGGCCAAGCCATCTTTGTACTGGGCCTTACCCACGTCCAGGAACATGCATGGCAGCGAGACCGCGGTAGCGGTACCGCAGGAGCTCACGTTCGTGAAGCTAATGACATTTCGCTTTTCTAGTTCCGGATTCGTTTCACGGGAGTAGCCGTTGAGGGAGAAGTTGGCGGAGCGAGCGGTCTCTCCTACTGCCAGTACCAGCAGCCTGGGTTTACGAGCCGCACCCTGTCGATTAACTACCGCATCAGTACCAATGGCCGTCAGCGTTTTAGGTGAGGCCAGCTGACGCTTCAGGTACCCATGGCCAGCCGCAAACAAGTTGGTAGGTACCAGAATCAGCCGGATCTCCCGATTGTTGCGCAGCAAGGAGGCATACGACTGGTACTGACTCAACGCGATGCCAGATAAGGTCAACAGAGCGAGCGACAGAGCAATGAACCTGCTGACCAAAGCTTTGGCCCAAGGCTTGCGCCGGAGGGGAACCCGGGCAATCAGGTAGACGGGCAACACCCCAACCATTGCGACCCAAAGACCGAGCTTCCAATTCAGCAGCTCGGTTGCCTCAGCGACGTCGGTCTCCACAACGTTGGTGAACATTGTGTAATCGATCACGATGCCGTAGGCATTCATGAAGTAACTCGCAAAAGACGCGCTGATCAGTACCAGGCACAGTATGGGTTTGGCCAGCCGCCCCCATGACAGCAAGCTCAGAACGGTAAACACCCATGCGAATACTATGACTGGGAGGCTAGCCGCTAGCTGCCAGTTCACTTCATCGGTTTTGAATACCAGCTTCCAGAGCACGTTCCAGAGCTCAGCGTTCGCGAATAGCAGTAACCAAAAAGTCACCAGGCCGATTAGCAAATTAGTACTGATGCCTTTCTGCCGCGCATTGCGAATAGCAAAGATCCATTTGCTTAACAGGGTGTGAACAATGGATTTGGAAGGTGTCATTATCAAACTCTGGAAGCTGCTTATCCATGGCGGTAGCTATGGAGTTAGCGGGAGCTACAAGGCAAACCGTCGACAGATGCTGAGCGATTGCGCAATGTGCGGAGCGTCAGAGGCCTTAGGCCCCTAGGCGTTGGGGACGCTTAGTATGTGTGAGGCATAGGGATAAAAAGAGAAATGAATCTCGCTGAGCGCATTATTTCCGGGACCTGATAACGACACGATGACCTCGGGATTACAATGCTGACAGAAATCCAATTACTGCTGTTTTGATTGTCATTGATCACGCTATGATCAAAATTAGGGGAATACTACCCACCAAAAGCAATGCTCCGCTCAGCTAGATAAATTTAATTTCACAAACAAAACGGTTTCGTTTTGTCGTAGGCTAATTTTGAACTTTCAATTCAACTTACAAGTCTTTCTCGCGAGCAGAACATAATTTTCAACTTTTGCTCGTTAATATGTCACCCATCAATGAGGGGCGAATACCATGAGCTTTTTCAAAAACATCCTGGGCGGGCACCATGGCCGTGGAAACCACGGTGGAGGCAAGCACCACAGCGGGGGACATGGGGCCGAGCAATATGATCGCCATGGCCGGCAGCAGGGCTGCGACGGCGGTAATCAGGTGTATGACGGCGGGCGCCCTCCCACTCCTGCCCCCATCAAAGATCTGCAGGGCTGCAGGCAGTGCCGGACGGCCAACGATCCGTCAGCACGCTTTTGTCTAAACTGCGGAACACCGCTATCGAGTGGTTGCACCGCCTGCGGCTCGCTGCTGAGTGCAGGAGCAAGATTTTGCAGTCAGTGTGGCCAAGCGACGCTCTAAGGCTAGGTAGACAGGAAGGCCAACGAGACCACAACCCTGCGCAAGGAGAAATACGTGGGTTCAAATCATGACCATGGCAGCGCTGCAGTACGCGAGGGGCATCAGAAGAAGCTAATCATGGCGCTCGGCTTGACTGGCAGCTTCATGATTGCAGAAGTGATCGGTGCGTGGATTACCGGCAGCCTGGCGCTGCTGTCGGACGCATCTCACATGTTCACAGATACTGCCGCCTTGGCGATCTCACTGATTGCACTTCAGATAGCCAAGCGGCCGGCGGATCAGAAAAGAACCTTCGGCTATGCGCGCCTGGAAATTCTGGCTTCGACGTTCAACGCCGTGCTGCTCTTCCTGGTGGCGATGTACATCTTGTATGAGGCCTACCAGCGCTTCTTCATGCCGGCGGAGATCGCTACCGGAGCGATGATGTGGATCGCAATCGCCGGCCTGATCATCAACCTAATTTCGATGCGCCTTCTGGCATCTGCGAGCAACGAAAGCCTCAACGTCAAAGGAGCCTACCTCGAAGTTTGGAGCGACATGCTCGGCTCGCTTGGCGTAATCATCGCGGCACTTATCATCCGCTTCACCGGCTGGACCTGGGTCGACACGATTGTCGCTGTGGCGATCGGCCTTTGGGTTCTGCCGCGGACGTGGCAGTTGCTTCGCGAAAGCCTGGGGATCCTCATGGAGGGTGTCCCGAGGGGGCTCGACGTTACGGCAATCGAGGCCACCATCCTCGGAGTAGATGGCGTGACGGACGTTCATGACTTGCACGTGTGGGCTGTCAGCAGTGGCAGTAACGTGATGACGTCGCACGTAGTGGTTCGGGATTCTGCAGATGGGGATGCTGTGTTGGCGGCCGTCGTGGATGCTGTCAGCGATGCATTCGAAATCCATCACTGCACCATCCAGATCGAGCGGGCAGCTTTCCACGAGAGCGTTCCCTCACCCTCGCACTGACCGATCGGTAAACACCATGCAAACACATCACCCTCCTGGCTGAGGGTGATGTTGCAAAAAAAATGCGGTGAGGGATGCCGTAAACGGCAGGAGCGCTTCAAGGGGGTTGGTGAATGGCTTCGCCTGCCCTCGTCAACAACCTCCAGAAGGCTCAGCGATGGCCTGGATCATCACGAAGTACCTACTCACTGCCGGTATAGTGATTCTCGTGTCAGAGCTGGCGAAACGCAGCGACAAGCTGGGCGGCTTGGTCGCCGCCCTACCCTTGGTCACGGTCGTGACGTTGGTCTGGCTCTATTTAGAGAACCAGAGCATGGAGAAGATCTCCAACCATGCTTGGTACACGTTCTGGTACGTGCTTCCGACCCTGCCGATGTTTATTGCTTTTCCATTGCTGCTACCTAAGCTCGGCTTTTGGCCGACACTGATCAGCAGCATCCTCATCACAATGGCCAGCTTCGGAGGCTTCGCCATACTGCTGCGCCGGTTCGGCATTGAGCTTCTATGATCCGGTGGCCGCAGGGATCATCTTGATGAGTCTTAACGGCTATTAACACACTCGCCCTTCACCAGGTAGCGAACCATGTGCAGTTCGCCTTTCGAGTCTTCGTAGGTCATCATGCTTCTTACATTACCGCAGTACCGCACATTGGGTGATACATACACCAACTTACCAACGTCCAGGTCCATGCCATAGGCGTAGTCTTCTAGTTGAGGCATGGGCTTTTTTACGCGTTGAGCATAATCCGCTGTAGCCTCTCTAGCAGTACGCTCGATGTGTTTATTGATCTCCATACCGCTTTGGGCATTGGCTGTTAGTGATGTAAAGAGCATAAACACGGCGATCGCTGATACAGTAGTGTTCATAAGAAGTCCCTTAATAAAAAAGCGCCCGTAGGGGGGCGCTAAAATTCACCTACCAAAGGAGCGTATGGTTTACAGGTGAATGCACTGGCGCGAACAACTGCTCGGTGCTCTTGCCAAGCTGCTTTGAAATGAGACAATTTCCAAAGCAGCGATGCCTCTTCCGCTGCCCTTAAACTAGCAAAGGAGGCTAACACCAAGATGATCGTGCAATTACAATTTGGACATGTAATAGATTGTAAGATAATTATTCGAGAGAATATCGAGCCGCCACGTGAACTAATTTGCAGAAAGGCGCTGCGGTTTGCGGCCGTGCATGGGGTCTGCCTGCGTGGCGCCCTCGATCCAAGGCCAGTACCAGTCCTTGCAAGCTAACGACCGAAATGCTGCCTGTCCTGGCCGATTCCACCTGCCAGGCGAATCTGTCATACACCGCCGCAGGCCCCAGAATCCGCTATGCTTAGGGGTGGAGCCTGCATGACTGTCAGAAATCTTGCGGCTACATTACAAATTTGTAGGATTTCGCCGCGGCCAGCTTCTTCGCGTTAAGATTCAAGCGTCCTCAGGTGACCCGGCGTATGGACAGAGGTAGCGACTACCACATGCCATACCCTCAGCCAAACTTTCGAACAGCCTGCAACCATAATCTTGGCGGATTAGGCCAACTCCTTCCTCACACCTTGAGATAAGTTATGCGCGTTCTAGTTGTGGAAGACGAAATTAAAACTGCCGAATATCTTCAGCAGGGCCTATCCGAAAGCGGGTATGTCGTAGATATCGTGCACAACGGTGTAGATGCTCTGCACTTGTTCAACACTAATGTCTATTCGTTGGTCCTCCTGGACGTGAACCTCCCGGGTATCGACGGCTGGGACCTGCTGGAAACCATCCGTAAGACCAGCCGGGTCCGCATCATCATGCTGACCGCCCGCGGACGCATCAATGACAAGCTCAAGGGCTTGGACGGCGGCGCGGATGACTACCTTGTGAAGCCATTCGAATTCCCTGAGCTGCTTGCTCGCATCCGTTCGCTGCAACGCCGTGGTGATGAGTTAGTCGAGAAGAGCTCGCTGAAAATTGCCGATCTGGAACTCGACTCCGTCCGCCATCGCGTCTTCCGCGGTGGCACACGCATCGATCTCACCACCAAGGAATTTGCGCTTCTGCACCTGCTCATGAGCCGAACGGGCGAAGCGCTGACTCGCTCTCAGATCATCTCGTTGGTCTGGGATATGAATTTCGATTGCGACACCAATGTCATCGATGTAGCCATCCGGCGCTTGCGCTCGAAGATCGATGACCCGTTTGAAACCAAGCTCATTCACACGCTTCGTGGCGTTGGGTACGTTTTTGAGGAACGCGCATGAGGCCATTCAGCCTGGCTGCAAAGCTGGGGTTAAAAGTTGGGTTGATGAGCGCAGCGTTGCTGCTTCTGTTCGCCACCTTTGGCTATCTGATGGTAGGCAAGGCTCTGGAAAGAAATGCCAGAGCAGACCTGGAAGTAAAGATGGCGGGGATGGCTCACAACCTGTCCACCATCCCGGACATCTCCGGCGTCAACGCGGATGCGCATCAGCTTGTCGATTTGGTCATGGGCCACAACAACCTGTATGTGAGCATATTCGATACCTCACAGAATCAGACTCCCCTGCTCTCGATTGGCTCGAAACAGGTCAATCTGGAGGTGCACAAGTTTCAGCCGGCGGCCCAGCCCAAAGAG
Organism: Pseudomonas sp. 382; assembly: GCF_002759075.1. Lineage (NCBI taxonomy): Bacteria > Pseudomonadati > Pseudomonadota > Gammaproteobacteria > Pseudomonadales > Pseudomonadaceae > Pseudomonas > Pseudomonas sp. 382. The sequence continues at coordinate 40,657 of NZ_PEMX01000018.1, read as the reverse complement.
CACGAATGGCGTGATACGCAGGACCGTCCTCTGCTGAGTGCTTCTCGAATCATGCGTTTGGGCGATGGAACAGAGGTCAGCGTCTATATGACCATGGACCAGTCATCCAGTGAGGCGCTGCTCGATGCGTTGCTGACCTGGGCCTTGATGATGTCCCCCGTCATCCTCGCACTGATCTTGGCCATTGGCTGGTGGACTGTGCGCAGAGGCCTGCTACCACTGACCAAGTTCCTCAAGATCGCCTCGAAAATCTCAACCGAGAGCCTCGACCATCGCCTTCCAACTGATGGGATGCCGGCAGAACTCAAAATGCTCGCCGACGGCATCAACATCATGCTGGCTCGCCTGGATGATGGGGTTCAGCAGCTCTCGCAGTTTTCTGACGACCTTGCTCACGAACTTCGAGCACCGCTTTCCAACCTGATGGGCAAGGCCCAGGTTGCCTTGACCAGAGAACGATCGCTTTCCGAGTACCGGGAGGTTCTGGAGTCGTGCACAGAAGAGCTGGACCGCATGAGCCGCATGGTTTCCGACATGCTGTTCTTGGCCCAGGTCAGTCATCCAGCATCAATGGTGGAGTTCGAATCCGTCTCCTTGGTCGACGAGGTTCAGCGAGTGTGCGATCTCTTCAGCATTTCAGCAGAAGAAGGCGAGATTCAGCTGCAGATCTCCGGCAGTGATGACGTGGTGCGCGGGAATCGCCTGATGGTTCAACGTGCCGTCTCGAATCTGGTCTCGAACGCGATCCGTTACTGCCCTCGCGGCCGCACGGTCTACGTTAAGGTGCAGCATAGTGCGAGCGGTACGACGTTGAGTGTCGGCAACCCCGGCCGTGGTATTGCCAAGGAACACCACGCGCACTTGTTTGAGCGGTTCTACCGTGTGGACAAGAGCCGAGCACGGAGCGAAGGCGGTACCGGTCTTGGCTTGGCCATTGTGCAGTCGATCATGAGTCTGCACCAGGGATCGGCGAGCGTGGAGGTGACCGAAGAAAACTTCACCTGGTTCCACCTTCACTTTCCGGAAGCCCAGCAAATGCAGCCGGCAATGACCGCCGCTTAAATTGCGCAGACACGATTAGGCCCGTCAATCGACGGGCCTTTTGTTTGCCTCAATGCATCAGTGCCGAAGGACCACAGGGTCCATGGGCGACCGCAGAATCACCGACTTAATAATCTTCTGTTCGTCAGGATTGGCGTTTTTCCACAGGTGTGAGAAGTACTGAGCATTCACTTTCTCTTGAGCACTTACGCTGCCGGCGGCATCGATCAGGCGCATGGTCGAGTAGACACAGATCAGCGCCAGAATGAAGAACGCCGTGGCGACCACCATCACATAACGCTTGGCCAGCACCGGTGCCCGCTTGAGCTCCTGGATAGAGGCGTCCGCCGCCTTTGTCGCTGCTGTAAGCTCCGAGATCAGTGGCTGGATGGCGGTGTCGACTCCGCGGCATGCAGCTGAATACGCTGATGCAGCGGCGCGCAAGGCAACCTCCTCCGCGTTCGACCAAGCCTTCTCCGCCTTTCGCACCTCCTCCTGAATCTGCCGGCCGACAGCGTCCACCTGCTCCACCAGTTCGTTCGACCTCTCCAAAACAGCGCTGGAGGTGCGCGTCTGCGAGGTCAGCTCATCGAGCTGGACAGTGAGTTTTTCAGTGCAGCGGCGAAAGTCACCGATAGCAACTGCCCAGGGCTCTATGTCATTCATGGCTATCTCCTAGGGCGGCCAACAACGCCGCGCTGAATTAACGCGCTAGATATCAAAATTGTAATTTAAGAGAAAATTCGAAGTCGCCCTCGACAGTGCCGAGATAGACATGATCCTTCCAGATTTGAAGATTTAACGCATCCTATCTGCAGCCAAAATTACGGAATTGTAATTATTGACTCACCTTGTCGTTAGCTTCGCGTTCCTAAACTACAAACCAACAAAGGCCGCTAATCAGGTTGGCCTAGTATGAGCCGAGGTTCACAATGAAATTTGTCAAATCTATCGCTATTGGCAGCCTGCTGCTGGGTCTCATGGGTACCGCTTACGCTGAAGGCGGCTTCGAGCGAACGAAACAGTTCAACGAGAACTTCCGAACCGAACAGGCTCGCCTATGGAGCGATGACTCTTCGGACCAGAACAAACAACAAGTCGCTCAAGAGCAAAAGAAAGAAAGCAAGGATGGTAAGGAACAAGCCGACAATTAATCGGCGGTTAAATAGGACTTCAAATGACGAAAGAAATCGACAAAAAAGCCAGGGTAAAACCTGGCTTTTTTGTGCTTGGAATTTAGCCTTCGTTCTTGCGAGGCGTTTCCGCATTGCTTTCTCCGGCCAGACCCTCGGCACCTTGTGCGGGGCGTTTCCAATGGCACAGCAGGAGCTGGCTGGCGTTCGCTTCGGTGATCGATGTGCAAGCTAGATCAGCGGGCAGACCATCCTTGCTGTCTCGCAAGCGCCTGGACAGATAGAACGAGCCATCCCGCGGCCACTTGGCAGGATCCTTGATGTTCTCGGACTTCCCGCTGCTGTAAAACTCCGACGAGTATGAGCGGCGGCCAGGATAGATCAGGGGAGCGGAATGAGCAGACTGCACATTGAGCCAGGCTTGAACCACATCCCGCTGATTCTGAGGGCGCTCCTCTAGTACCCCGGCGTAGATGATGCCCGCACCGATGATTGGCAACACCAATGCGCTCGCAGCGGCAGCCCAGGTGGTCTTCGGGCCAACTTCGCTGACCCGTGCAGACAGCAGCAATGCCCACGCTGGCAGCGCGGGTAGCAGGTAGGTCCACAGAATGTTGCCTGCAAATGTGAAGAAGACTGGTGTCGCCAAGGCCCACAGCCAGAGGTAGGCTTTGAAGCGCTGCATCGATCCACGCTTGCGGATCAACAGTGGTAGAAACAAGGCCCATGGCAGTAGCGACAATCCGAGCTGGATCCAGATGCTGCCGTACGGCTTGGCATGAGCACTACCATAGAGGTCCCCTGCCCAGTTACTGACGACGTAGCGGCTCCAGTGCTCACCAACGAAGAAGTACTCCATGAAGCCGGGCGTTTTCATCTCGGCCGCGACATACCATGGCACGGATATACCGAACATAAGTACAAGGCCGCTAATCCAGGGAAGCCTCAGTACCCGTCCCCATTCCTTGTAGATAACGAACCAGGCGAATGCCGGCGCCCCCATAAGCACCAGGGTCAGCGGCCCTTTGGCAAGCAAGCCCAGCCCGAGACCTGCGAACATCAGGTAGGCATCCGCCTTGCTGGCGCACTTCATCCAACGCCAGAAACCGTAGCTGGCCAGCAGAATCGAGAACGACAAAACAGGGTCAGTCAGCACAACACCGCTGGAGACCAGGCCAAGTGTGGTGCTGGAAAAAATAATGGCAGCCCAGATGCCGGCGTTACGAGAAATCTGCTGCGTGCCGAGTTTGATGATGATGAAACAGCTTGCCAGGTGGAGTAGCCACGCTGGGAAGCGCGCAGCGAACTCGTTAACGCCGAAGACCGTCATGCTCGCGGCCTGGGTCCAGAAGGACAACGGAGGCTTGCCCCAGAACGGTACCCCGTAGTCGAACATGGGCGTGATCCAGTCATTCAACTCGACCATCTTGCGAGCCATTTCAGCGTAACGGGCCTCAGATGTGTCCATCAGCGGGTAGATGCCCAGCCCCACCAAACGCAATAGCAAAATCGAACCCAGGACCCACCACAGCGTCCTCTCGTTCTTCAGGTTCAGCATTTCTTACCCTCGATCGAAGCCATCGAAGGGTGGAGTGACACGGGATCTGCCTTGTTGCTGTGCTTCAGGAAATAGAGAGGCCGGCGCTTCACTTCCGCGAGTGTCACGCCCAGGTACTCCCCCACCATGGCGACACCGACGCACATGAATGAAGCCATTCCGACGATCAGGTGATGGATGTCGAAACTGCCTGCCACAAGCGACGCAAGCATGTAGCAGATGCTGGAGACGAAAAGACCGAAACTGATGAGGCTGAAAATGCGCAGTGGTTTGCGAGAGAAGCTGACGATGCTCTCGATGGCCAGATTGAACAGGCCAGCTGCATTCCATTTGGTGCTCCCGGCATGGCGAACAGTGCGATTGTAGGGCAGTTCGATGGTACGAAAGCCTACCCAGCCGATCATGCCTTTGAGAATCCTGGAGCGTTCATCCAGGGCCCGCAGGGCTGCCAGCGGCGCAGGCCCAATCAATCGGAAATCGCTGACATCGGCCGGCATGTCCACCTTCTCCACCAGGCGCTGCATGACCCAGTAGTAAGCCCGGGCACTCATGCGCTTGAACCACGAATCACCGATTCTCAGGTTGCGCTGCATGTTCACCACGTCGTAGCCGCGTTGCCAGTAGTCCACCATGGCCGCGATGAGCTCTGGTGGATCCTGCAGGTCGACATCAATGAAGATCAGCGCACTGCCACGGGCATGGTCTATCCCGGCGCTCAGTGCAGCCTCTTTGCCGAAGTTGCGACTCAGGGACAGGCAACGTACAGATGACCCATCCTGATAGTGGCGAAGAATGTCGGCCGTCCGGTCATTACTGCCGTCGTCGACATAGAGGATTTCGCAGGAGACGGGTAAGCGCTTCACCACGCGGGTGATTCGCTGGTGGAACTCGGGGATGGTTTCCTCTTCCTGGAAGCAAGGGACCACGATGGTTAACAAGGGATCAGGGCGCTCGGGAAAGCGATGTAATGTCTGCATGATTGAATGTCCAAAAACGATGTGCAATGAATCCAAGTGCAGTGAGGCTTAAGGTCACTACGACTTGGGAGATGAGCGGTGACAGATTCGACTTGATGAGGAACCACATACCCACGCCATTGCCGAAGTTTGTGGTTAACGCGACCAGTGCAAACCTGACAGGCTGAAACTTACGAGAGCCATCTGCCACAAAACAGAGCGCCCTATTTCCAATGAAGCTCGCGATTGCGCCAACCATGCCGCCACAGATACTGGCCAGTAACGGAGTAACGAATTCTGTCGTAACCAGCAATAGGAACACCGCATAATGGACTCCCGTTGCTATGAAGCCGATCCCCAGATAACGAATCAGTAAGGTAGTAAGAGGTGGGGTTTGATTTTCCATGCCCAAAGCCTATGGAGGCAAAGGTGAAAAAATAGTGAACTAAATGTAAATGCGTAATTAGCCGAATCTATATATGGTAAGTAACAAGTCGGCGCACTAGGCTAGCACGCTACAATATCAGAGGGATTGCCTGAAAATTACGCTTTCGAAATAAAAGCCTTCCGATAACGCATGCATGACCCGTGGATTACAATGTTGACAAGATAAGGAAACACCGGGTGGCATTGAGATAGATTCCCCGAATTAAGGGGGACCTAATGGTTACACAAAATGAAACATATACAAGCACCGTTGTTCCTTACAGCCCTGACATATTGGATGATTTGCCAATTGATGATCAGCTGGCCGTAGAGTTTTTCGCAACAGCACGTTGTGCCAGTTTCAAACAGGCTGCCCGAGGGCTCAATGTGCCAGTGGTAGGCCTGCGGAAACGCTTGGAGAAACTGGAAGAGCACATTGGTGCTCCCGTGTTTGTCTACAAACACAACAAGCTTGCCCTGACCCGCACAGGCGAGAGGGTCAGCCATTACCTGTGCCAGCTCTTCGGCCCAGACGGCCTTGGCAAGTCCGGTGAAAAGGAAGTCCCCAGGCTTACCATCGCGATCACAGAGCCAGTGCTGAACGACATCGTAAACCGCGATCTAGTCGCCTACGTGCGTGATCATGCCGAAATGCAGCTGGAAATCCATTCAGAATGCACAACGCAGATGCTTTCTGAGTGTGAAGTCGATGTGGGTATCGCTTTGGTGAGCCCAGATGATAAAGGCGCGCTTGATCGCCATCCTACGTATAGGTTTGAACGGCTTGGCCGGATTGGGCACGCCCTGTTCATTTCCAGCCGCTATTCAAGAAGCGTCACCCTTCCAGTGGAGAGCTTGGATTTGCACAACTTCATGCTCGTTGTCCCTTGGGATGAAGAGATCTTGGCGGGCTCACGAAAGTGGGCATCGATAATGGCTGAGCATCAGGGCGGTACCACTCGGGTCAAGAGCTACAACCTATCACGAGGCCTTGTCGTTGGCGGTGCGTGTATTGGAGTGCTGCCCGACTACAGCCGAAAACTGGAGAGAAATATCCTACCCGTGCCGGGTTTCCTGGACGACCTGGAGGAGAAAGATGTCTATCTTGTTATCAAAACGAAGCTTGTCCGCAATCCGCAGGTTTTGGAAATTCGAAGATTGATCAAGAAGAGCTTCTTTGATAAGAAGGACTGGCTTGTTCGGTAACAGTTTTGTTAGGTTTGAAACTCCTCCGTTAACACTACAGAAACACAACTGTCATATTCGCTTGCAACCTAGTCAGAGTGCTTAGAACAAAGGCATCTTGTTACAGCAGGTGACAACCGTGGCCTGCTCCCATCTGCAAGATAAATTTAGGCCGGCGCAGGGCGAAATATAACGTCGGTAGCTAAGCACTTAACATACGAGAGGCAAGCAATGATCCGTTCTTCGAACATGCGGGAAAAGCTGTTGGCTGCCGCAATAATAGGCACATTTTCCTCGCAAGCATTCTCCGGAACAGTAACCACTGACGGAGCTGACATCGTTCTGAAGACCAAGGGCGGTCTTGAAGTATCGACTTCTGACAAGGAATTCAGTTTCAAACTGGGCGGCCGAGTTCAGGCCGACTACGGCCGTTTCGATGGTGTCTTCACCAAGAATGGCGATACCGCTGACGCAGGCTACTTCCGTCGCGCCTACCTTGAGCTCGGTGGCGTGCTGTACCGCGACTGGAAGTATCAGCTCAACTACGACCTTTCCCGCAACACGGGCAACGACTCCGACGGCTACTTCGACGAAGCCAGCCTGACCTACACGGGTTTCAAGCCGGTGCAACTGCGCTTTGGCCGTTTCTACACCGACTTCGGTCTTGAGAAAGCCACCAGTTCGAAGTGGACCACCGCCATGGAGCGGAACCTCTCGTACGACCTGGCGGACTGGATCAACGACAACGCCGGCATGGGTGTTCAAGCCACCAGCACCATCGCTGACATGGCTTATGTTTCCGGTAGCGTTTTCAGCGAAACCAATAACAACTCGGATGGCGACAGCACCAAGCGCTACAACGTACGTGGCGTGTTCGCACCGCTGCACAGTGATGGCAACGTCCTGCACGTCGGTGCTCAGTACGCTTACCGCGACCTCAAAAACAGTGCGGTCGATACCCGGATTCGTTCGCGTCTGGGCGTCCGCGGTGTAGATACCAATGGCGGCGGCGATGCCGGCACCAACGGCAACCGCATGCTGTTTGGCGGTGCTGCTGCACAAGATGGCCTGTGGAAGGACGACTCGGTCTGGGGTCTCGAAGGTGCCTGGGCCACCGGCCCGTTCTCGGTTCAAGCGGAATACCTTCGCCGCAAGCTGAAAGCTGACCAGGCCAACAACGACATGAAGGCCTCCGGTTACTACGCCCAGATGGCTTACACCCTGACCGGCGAGCCGCGTATCTACAAGCTCGATGGTGCCAAGTTCGACACTATCAAACCAGAGAACAAGGAACTGGGGGCCTGGGAAGTCTTCTACCGCTTTGACGATATCAAGGTCGAAGACGGCAACCTGGTCACCGCGGCGGACCAATCGAACGAGCGCAAGGCCAAGAGCCACACGGTGGGTGTGAACTGGTACGTCAACGAGGCGGTGAAAGTCAGTGCCAACTACATCAACGTGCGCACCGACAACAACGAGAACACCGTGGGCGACGACAGCGGCAATGCCATCGTGACCCGCCTGCAATACGTCTTCTGATCCCTCTCATCAGTCTGACGTGAGAAAGCCGGAAGCGCTCAACGTGCTTCCGGCTTTCCTGTTTCTGGAGGTGATCAAGCATGGAGCGCCCTCCTCCTACCTGCTTTCGCTTACCGATGACCGCTCTTGCCAAAGCTCGGCGAATCTGATGTGATTGCCGCGTCGGGCTTTGCATGGTGGCCGTGCAAGCAAATCAAACCTGACTCCTATTCATGATTGAACCTGATTCGACGTCCAGCTTCGCGTCTAACGGCCCTACAAGCGCAGCTACCCCAACGTCGCTCATTAGGGGATAGTCATGTCTGCAAAAAAGCTGCTTCAACCTCTCGCTGCTCAGCTGCACGCCTCGTTCTCGGCTTCTGGCCGCCCGTACTCTCATCTGCACCTCCACCAGCTGTTCCACGCGGCCATCGGCTCCGTTGCACCGCAAGTTGCCATCCAAGACAAGCTGCCAATTCAGGTCTGTCGTGACAACGAGACACGGCAGTACAACCTCTACGCGGCGGTCGAGCGGGCGAAAACGTGCTTAGGATTGACCGATCTTCAAGCAGTCGGTGTGGCTGAAGAAGTCATTGAGGTGCTACGAACTGCGGGAATCGGCGTGAACCAGGTTCGCCTGCTCCTTGACCCCTCCTTCAGCTCGAAGACTCGCAAAAAGGCCTTCAAGGCTCTCTGCAAGAACCTGGATCTGAACGAGCTAGGCGATCGCTTCGTCCCCAAGACTGCCACGTTGGCCATCGCTGCTGGTATTGCGCCGCCTCCCAAAATGTCGTGGAAGGATCGCTTCGCCCTGGCTGCAAATTCCCCCATGCGGGGGCCAAGCGAGCTCATCAGCATGGTCAACCGGGATGAGTGTTATCTGTGGGTATTCCCACCGACTGACCATCATGCGACGGCTCCAGCGACGCATGACCGTTTCTTTGGTGAAAAGACCCACCCGAGCGCAGAAATGGGCATGGGGTTCAGCATCATCGATTCCGGCTGGACCCGCCCCAAGTACCCGCTATCCAGGCAGTCACAAGAGACCTTCATCCAGTATTCGCTTTCTGCGCCGATGTGGTCCTGGCGCGCACAAAGTGACACCTGGCGCCTGGGAAACATCCTGCGTTCAAGAATCCTTGACGGGGCTCCTTGGCATAACGAGCCTCTGAGTGACGTGCTTCCGAGCGGCCTTAAATCCCTGCCCCGGATCTATGGGTGCGAAACCTGCCGAACGCTGTTCATTGAGAATCACAGCGACTACCCGGATGTACCCACTCAGTGCCAATGCGGTGAGGCGAGCAGCACGGGTGACCAAAACGAGTCATCTGCTCTCAATAGCTGATTTTCCTTACGGTGGCGGGCTGAGCCCCCCGTTAGGGATTGGCTATGGGAGCGGGATTCGCTCACCCCAAACCTGAAGGCGCCGCCACCTAACCGAGCGATATGAGCTGAATGCTCGCGGAGTAGATATGCAAAAGAGTAAAAACAAACAGGACACCCTGGCGGCGATCAATGCGCTTGTCGAGATTGCGTATGATCAGGGATTTGCGGACGGACACGGAGTCGGCAATCAAGTCGGTTTCGTAGCCGGTGTCATGAGCCTCAAAGCTGCATTGGCCTGCGGCTTACGGCATGGCTCACCTGAGTGCGGAAAGGCCCTTGAAAGCCTCAAGCGCATCGGGATCGACGAGTGAGAGAAAAGTACGGGTCGTGCGCTGATCGCGCACGACCCGTACTTCTACTTCAGGTCATTTCCCTGCTTAGCTTCATGATTGAAGCTCAGGGATCAGGTGCTTCTGCGGTAGGCCAACAGGCGCAAGGCGTTGAAGACGACCAACAGTGTGGAGCCCTCATGGATCGCAACAGCGGCACCAATGCTCAAGCCCATGATGGTGGACGGAACCAGGATGGCCACAATCCCCAAGCTGACGAACAGATTCTGGTGGATGATCGATCGCGTGTGACGGCTCAGCCCCACCGCAAATGGGAGTTGCCTGATGTCGTCAGCCATAAGCGCGATATCAGCCGTTTCCAGGGCAACATCAGATCCAGCAGCCCCCATTGCGATACCAACGCTCGAACTGGCCATGGCAGGGGCATCATTGACGCCGTCACCCACCATGGCCACCTTGGCGCTAAGGCGCAGGTTTTTGATGGCCTTGACCTTGTCTTCCGGCATCAGGTCTCCCCACGCTTCATCTAAGCCAACTTGTTTGGCTACAGCCTCTGCAACGCGGTTGTGGTCTCCAGAAATCATGACCATGCGTTCGATGCCCATCTCTCTAAGCTTCTGGAGTGCCTCTTTGGCCCCCTCCCGGGGTGTGTCCAATAGCCCGATAGCGCCCAGATCCTTGTCAGCACGCCGTACCACCATGGTGGTACGGCCTGACTGACGTAGACGCTCCGCAGCCTCCAGGGCTGCCTTGCTGAGTGCGGGAATACCATTGGTACCGAACATCTCGACCTTGCCAATCCAGACGAACTGCCCATCAAGCTCAGCACGCACGCCGCGGCCAATCATGTTGCTCATGTTCTTGGCTTGGAATCGGCGCCGTGTGCCAATCATCTCTTCACCGTCACGCACAATTGCCGCAGCCAGCGGATGGTCGCTCATCGACTCCACAGCGATGGCGACGTTTAGCAGATCCTCGATCTGCGTGCCGCCTATGGGTATTACATCGGTGATACGTGGGCGCCCTTCGGTCAGGGTACCGGTCTTGTCGAATGCCATGGCATTCAATGATCCAAGCTCTTCAAGTGGCGCACCGCCCTTGATCAGCACGCCACCTCGGGCTGCCCTGGCGATGCCAGAGAGAATGGCGCTTGGTGTAGCGATCGCGAGCGCGCAGGGGCTGGCTGCAACCAGTACGGCCATCGCCCGGTAGAACGAGTCACGGAACGGCTCGTCAAGGAAAATGCCGGCAAATAGCAGCCCGACTACCAGCAGTAAAACCAACGGGACGAATATGCGTTGGAAGCGGTCCGTGAATCGCTGGGTCGGTGACTTCCTGACTTCGGCTTCACTGACCATCTTGATGACCCGCGCCAAGGTACTCTCCGTAGAGCGCCGTGTTACCTCAACCTCGATGAGCGTTTCGCCATTGATGGTACCGGCGAAGACTTTCGAGGCTGCATCCACTGCATCTGGCTTGCTGCGTGCGAGTTCGGCATCAGGAACAGGTTGCTTGTCCACGGGGACGCTCTCACCGGTTACTGGCGCCTGGTTGATACTTGAGGAGCCTACGACTACAAAACCATCGGCCGGCAGGCGGTCATTGGGGCGCACGATGACAACGTCACCGGGAACCAGCAGCTCCACGGGCATCTCCACCGTGCCATTTGCTCTGCGTACGATCGCGGTGGCTGGTGCGAGCTTGGACAGTGCCTCAATCGCTTTCTTGGCCCGCCCCATCGCGTAGCTTTCAAGGGAATGCCCCAGACTGAACAGGAACAGCAGCAGAGCCCCCTCCGCCCAGGCGCCGATGCTCGCGGCACCGACTGCGGCGAGAAGCATCAGCGAGTCGATCTCGAAGCGTTTCTGACGGATGTTGGTAACCGCTTCCTTAGTGGTGAACCATCCACCGAACACGTAGGCCGACACGTACAGAATCAGAGGCAGACGATCAATCAGGCCAAGTTTTCCTGCGAGAGCTCCGGCACCCAGGAGAGCACCACAGATCAGCGCGAAAATCAGCTCTGTGTTCATTCCAAAAATGCCGCCATGCTCATGGCTATGACCTTCATGCCCGGCTTGGTCATCAGGGCGTTCAAGCAAACTCTTCATAACTCGTCCCTTCTGGGGTCAAGGCTTCCAATTGCCCTCTGCAGTTGGGGAGCCGTCTCTGTTGGTTGGCTAAGATCTATTGCACGGTTTGCCCGAGCCCAGGCGTTAACATTTCGAAGCTATGGGGTATCGGGCGTAATAAAAAATGCCAGGCACTGCCTGGCATTTATGAATTCTCTAATTGTTCTGTTCAAATCGTTTACTACTTGTTGTTGATGCATTGCGAATACATCGAGTAACGAACAGTCTTGAGCGTGCCCTGGGAGTCCTCGAAGGTCATCAACCGTGGATAGACCTGGCAGGTACGGGGGTCCTGCGACTGACGTACGAATTTCGCAACGTCTATCTTCATGCCATATTTGTAATCCTGAATCTCTGGCATTGGCTTGCCATTTTTCTCCGCGTACTTGGCCACTGCGGTCTGGTGTTCCTTGGTGTATTGAAGCTGCTTGCTCTCGGAGAAAGTGTTGGCCTGCGAAGCCACCGAGAAAACAACAAGTGCAGCAGCGATAATTAGCTTTTTCATAAAACCCTCTCAATTTCAAAACTTCTCGGGCGTAACCTTAGCAATGCATAGGCATCACCGGCATGACGAGAAACTTACAATTTTGAAAGGTAAGTGCATCTACTTCACTTTAAACAAAAAAGCCCACAACACGTGTTGTGGGCTTCTCTTTAGCGGAGGCTGTTAGCTAACCACTTCGGCCTCGTCGCCGTCTTCATCCTTGCGGTGTGCCCAGTGATACAGGGCAGGCAGTACCAGCAAGGTCAGTGCGGTGGAGGACAGGATCCCGCCAATCACCACCGTCGCCAATGGCCGCTGAACTTCGGCACCGGTGCCGGTGGCCAAAGCCATCGGGATGAAGCCCAGGGACGCTACCAAGGCTGTCATCAGAACAGGTCGCAGACGGGTCAATGCACCTTCATCGACTGCCTGTCTGAGCGTTCGTCCCTCCTCCCTTAGCCCGCGGATGAAGGCAATCATCACCAGGCCGTTCAGTACTGCAACGCCGGACAGTGCAATGAAGCCGACACCTGCCGAGATCGACAGTGGGATGTCCCGCAGCCACAACGCCACAACACCACCGGTGAGTGCGAATGGAATACCGGTGAAGACCAGCATGCCGTCCTTCAGGTTGTTGAACATCAGGAACAACAAGGTCATGACCAGCAGCAAGGCGACTGGAACAACGATCTGCAGGCGTTTGGCAGCCGACTGCAGCTGCTCGAACTGGCCCCCCCAAGTCGTCCAGTAGCCCGCAGGGATTTGCACCTTCTTGTCCAGCGATGCGGTCGCCTCCTCAACGAAGGACCCCAGATCGCGGCCTCGAACGTTGGCGCTGACGATAACCAGACGTTTGCCGTTCTCGCGGCTGATTTGGTTCGGGCCCAGTTGCAGGTCCAGATTGGCGACCTGGGACAGCGGGATGAAGCCGATCTGATTGGCACCCTGTGCCGCATTGGCAGGTACCGGGATCAGCAAGCTGGACATACCCGCTACGTCGGTGCGAACGGTCTCTGGTAGGCGTACTACCATGTCGAACCGACGGTCGCCCTCATACAGCGTGCCGGCCTGACGGCCACCCACGGCGATAGCGATCGAGTTCTGAACATCCGCGATGTTCAGGCCGTAGCGTGCTGCTTTTTCGCGGTCAATGTTGATGGTCAGCACCGGCAGGCCGGATGTCTGCTCAACTTTCACTTCCGATGAGCCCGGGACCGCTTTGAGCGCTGCCGCGATCTTGTTGGCGGTGTTGTTGAGCACGTCCATGTCATCGCCGAAGACTTTCACAGCGACGTCACTACGCACGCCCGAAATCAGCTCGTTGAAACGCAGTTGGATTGGCTGCGACAACTCGTAGTTGCTTCCTGGAACACCCGCTGCGGCCTTCTGCACTTCAGCAATCAGCTCATCACGAGGCTTCTTCGGGTTAGGCCACTGATCCTGAGGCTTGAGCATGATGTAGGCGTCAGAGGCGTTCGGCGGCATCGGGTCAGATGCAATTTCTGCGGTACCCGAGCGTGCGAACATCCGCTCAACTTCAGGCACCTGCGCAATCACCGCTTTCTCCAGACGCTGCTGCATCTCGACAGATTGAGTGAGGCTCGTTCCAGGCACACGCATGGCCTGCATCGCAAAGTCACCCTCACTGAGGCTTGGGATGAACTCGCTACCCATACGACTTGCCAGCAAACCACTGAGCACGACCAAGGCTACTGCGGCCGAGAAAGCGATGTTCCGATGTCCCAGCACCCATTGCAGAACCGGTTCATAGCGCAGTCGAGCTGTGCGCATGACCACGCCTTCCTCTTCCTTCACCTTGCCAGTGACGAACATGGCAATAGCTGCAGGAACAAAGGTAACGGACAGGACCATTGCACCCAGCAGCGCCATCACAACGGTGAAGGCCATCGGGTGGAACATTTTGCCTTCGACGCCGGTGAGGGCGAAGATCGGCAGGTACACCACCATGATGATCAGCTGACCGAAGATCAGCGGCCGGCGAGCTTCTCGCGCCGCGGCAAAGACCTCGTGGAAGCGTTCGGTTTTGGTGAGCATGCGGCCATGCTTATGTTGCGCATGAGCCAGTCGACGGATCGCGTTTTCTACAATAACCACGGCACCGTCGACGATGATGCCGAAGTCGAGTGCCCCCAAACTCATTAAGTTGGCACTGACCTTGTTGTTGAACATGCCTGTGAAGGTGAACAGCATGGACAGCGGAATCACCATCGCGGTGATCAGAGCCGCACGGATGTTGCCGAGGAACAGGAACAGAATGGCGATAACCAGGATCGCGCCTTCCACCAGGTTCTTCTTCACCGTCGCGATGGCTTTTTCAACCAGGTTGGTACGGTCGTAAACAGTCACAGCCACCACGCCCTTTGGCAGGGTGCGGTTGATGTCCGCCAATTTGGCGGCGACAGCTTGAGATACGGTGCGGCTGTTTTCACCAATCAGCATGAACACGGTACCGAGCACGACTTCGCGGCCGTTCTCAGTAGCAGCACCTGTACGGAGCTCTTTACCGATGCTGACGTCAGCAACGCTGCTGATGCGAATCGGTGCACCATCCACACTGGTGATCACGATGTTGGCGATGTCTTCGATATTGCCTACCTGACCCGGTGCACGGATGAGCAACTGTTCACCATTACGCTCGATGTAGCCGGCACCGACGTTGGCGTTGTTACTTTCCAACGCTGCGACCAGGTCATTGAGTGTCAGCTTGTAGGTAGCCAGGCGCTTTGGATCCGGCGCAACCAGGAACTGCTTGGCATAACCGCCGATGGTATTGATCTCGGCCACACCCGGGACGTTACGCAGCTGAGGCTTGATGATCCAGTCCTGGATCACGCGCAGGTCGGTCGGGGTGTACGGCGTACCGTCCTCTTTGACCGCGCCATCTTCGGCTTCAACAGTCCACAGGAAGATCTCGCCGAGGCCGGTAGATACCGGACCCATGACGGCCTCTACACCTTCTGGCAGCTGTTCCTTCGCAACCTGCAGCCGCTCGTTGATCAACTGGCGGGCAAAGAAGATGTCAGTGCCATCCTTGAAGATCACGGTGACCTGAGACAGGCCAGAGCGAGACAGGGAACGGGTCTGCTGAAGGCCCGGGAGACCGGCCATGGCCGTTTCAACTGGAAACGTGATCCGTTGTTCGGTTTCCAAGGGCGAGTAACCAGGCGCTGCAGTGTTGATCTGCACCTGGACGTTGGTGATATCGGGTACCGCATCGATGGGCAGCTTTTGATAGCTGTAGATACCGATACCCGCCATGATCAGAACGGCGATCATTACTACGATGCGCTGCTCGATGGCGAATCTGATGATACGTTCAAACATGAGAAATCATCCTGTCAGTTCGCATCAGTGACCGTGTTCGGCAGAAGCTTTGCCGAGCTCGGACTTGAGTGTGAAGCTGCCACTGGTTGCTACCTGGGCGCCGGCTTCAATACCGTCGATGATTTCCACGTACCCATTGTCGCGGCGACCCAGTTTTACCGGGCGGGTGTCAAAGCCATCTGGGGTGCGTACGAATACCGAAGGTTTGTCTTCAACGGTCTGCACAGCGTGCTCAGGGACCGCTACGGCAACTCGATCGGTCTGGGAGGTGACCGCAATGTTTACGAACAGGCCTGGACGCCAGGCGCCGTTGGGGTTGGTCAAGGTGACGCGGACAGTAGCTGCACGGTTTTGCTCGCCCAGCAGGCTGCCGACATAACCCACCTTCCCTTCGACCTCGACGTTCATGTCAGGCGAAGAGACTTTCACTGCACGGCCAGTCGTGACCTTGCCCAGATCTGTCGGCGGAACTGCGAAGGTCGCCCAGACCTGATTCAGGTCGGAAAGGATGAAGGCGTTGGTCGCCTCGCTGACGACTTCGCCGACGGTCAGGTGTTTCTCCACTACCACGGCGTCGAAGGGAGCGCGGAGCTCGTAACGATTACCGCCAACGGAGTTAACCGAGGCACCGATTGCGCCGACCTTCTGCTTGGCGTTGGCCAAGGAGATCTCCGCTTCTTGCAGCGCTTGGCGTGCTTGGAGGTAGTCTTGCTCTGCAGAGATCTTGTCCTGCCACAGTTGCTTCTCACGTTCGAAGGTCACACGCGCCAGTTCGACGCGACGCTGTGCGGCCTGTTGTTCGCTGCGCAGGTCAGAGATCTGCTGGCTGGCGATTACCGCGAGGACTTGCCCTTTCTTGACCGTCTCGCCCAGGTTGGCCTGGACAGCCTCAACAACGCCAGGAACACGAGGAACCACGTGGGCAGTACGATCTTCGTCGAAGCGAATTTCGCCAGGGAAGCTCACGACGGTACCGAGGTCACGAGGCGCTGCAGCTTCCAGGGCAACACCAGCGGCCTTGATCTGTTCAGCGCTGAGCGTCAGCTTGCCCTCTTCTTCACCGCCCTCTTCGCTGTGGCCTTCTTCACCATGGCCCTCATCACCTTCCTCTTTGGCGGCAGATGCGGCTTTCTTTTCGTCGCCATGGCCATCGTTAGCGCCATGCTCGGCAGTACTGGCGGCCTGCTGTCCGGAACTGTTGTTCCAGGCAAGGCTGCCAAATCCGAGGGCTGCCACAGCGGCTACCGCGAGGGCGATCTTGCGTTTGTTATCCATTGCTACTCCTGCTGATCGTAGGCACCGGCTTGTTCAAGGCTGTGTGCCGAAGAAAATGTTTGGCCCGTTCAGCGAGTGCCGGCGGTTGAGCCGACTTCGCCATAAACCCTTTCCACCTGCGCACGCGCATTGGTCGCCGCTGCCAACGATTCGAGGTATTGGCCACGAGCGACGATCAAGGTGCGCTGGGCATCCAGCACTTCGATGAAACCGAATTTGCCCATCTCGAAGCCGCGGGTTGCGGTCTCTACGGCTTGTTGGGCTGAAGGCAGAATGGTCTTGTCGTAGGACTCGACCTCCTGCATGGCGGTGGACCATTGGTTCAACGCGGTTTGGGTTTCGGTGCGCAGGCGCAGCTCAACAGCATTGCGCTGGTCCCGGGCCTGATCTGCACGACGAGAAGCGGAAAGAATGTTGCCCTGGTTACGATCGAACAGCGGCAAAGGCATAGACAGGCCCACAGTGTTGACCCGCTCGCGCACAGAGCGGTCGTACTGGCTACCTACACTGACAGTAAGGTTCGGGATACGCTGAGCTTTCTCTGAGCCGAGCGAGGCATCGCTCTTGTCTATCTGCACCACGGCCTGACGCATTTCTGCTGTTTGGTCGAGCTTAGCCAGCAGATCTTCAGTGCGAGGTGGCAAGCCCGGGGAGAGGGTTGGCGATTCGAGTCGATCAAACACGGTGACTGAGCTCCCGGTAATTTGAGCGAGCTGTTGGTAAGCGGTCGCTTTTTCCGTTTCTGCACGTCGAACTTGCAGCTGGGCTTCGGCCAGTTGCACTTGAGCGCGGGTCGCCTCCACTGGGGACGACTTACCTGCGCGAACACGGCCATCGACGATGCGAAGACCGCGCTCAGTCAGTTCGAGAGATTGCTTGGCCAGGTCGAGACCTGTCTGGGCCCGCAACGCGGCGTAAAAGGCTTGGACGACATCTGCACGCAGGCCGTTAACGCGACGGTCTAACTCAAGCTGTGCGGCGGTCTGCCCGTATGTGGCGACGTCAACACGAGCCCCCCGCTTACCGCCCAGCTCAAGGGTCTGGCTGAGAGAGACAGTCGTCTGGCTGGTGTTACGACGGGTGTCTTCCACGTCATACGAGATTGTGGGGTTGGGGATAAGCCCGGCCTGCTTGCGAGCACCATCAGCGATCCCAATTTCTTGCCTGGCCGCGGCCAGGTCTGGGTTGGCATCCATGGCCGTCGAAAGCGCCTGGGGCAAGCTGATGCTTTGGGCAAGGGCTGCAGGCGCCATCAACCCAGAGATGACTGCACAGAGTGCAGCGATCTTCCAGGGCGAGACGGGGGTCTTGGGTAAGACATTGCGGTTATACCGGGGCACTTTGATGGTCCTCGTGCACAAACTTCGATAAAGCTTGGCGAGAACGCCGAAACAGCTGCCAAGCCCCACTTGATTAGGTGATGGCACTCTAATGAGCGGTAGCTATCAGAGGGGTGGCTAGAAAATTACAATTCCGTAAGAATGTCCTGTAATGCCCGAAAATACTGGGAAACCAAACCCGACACGATGATTTCGTTACAAGCAACGGAGATGGCAAACACGCGGTGCGAAGGCCCGAACAACAGGTAGATGACGAAATTGTAATTTTCCTATCACCCCCCCGTTATCTTCGGCCTGCAAATATGAGCTCGCGCTACGCTAGGCGCGCCGCCTGGTCAGAACAATTAACGACACCCGCGCCGGTAAACATAATAAAAACTGCCGTGAATCAAAGGAGCATCGGATGAAAATCAAAGTACCACTGTATTTGGCGGCAGTTTCTGCGCTGTCTGGAAGCTATGCTATTTCGGCACAGGCAGAAGACAAGCCAGAAGGCTTCATTGAAGGCAGCAGCCTTACAGTGCTGAACCGTAACTTCTACTTCAACCGTGATAACCGCGACAGCACTGCCCCCACTTATAACAGTGGCAAGGGCAACACCAACGGCTACTCCGAAGCCTGGGCGCACGCGATCATCAGCAAATTCAACTCTGGGTTTACCCAGGGAACCGTTGGCTTTGGCGTTGATGCCTTCGCCATGATCGGCCTCAAGCTCGACACCGGTGATGGGCGCAACGGCGGCCGTAGCTCCTTCGACGTGCTACCCGTTGATAACAAGGGCGAAGCTCGCGACGAATACACCAAGGTCGGCGGCGCAGCCAAAGTCCGCTTGTTCGATACCATCGTGAAAGTAGGTGATGTTTTCCCATCGACTCCGGTCGTTGCATCCGGCGACTCTCGCCTGCTGCCAGAAAGCTTCCGCGGCGTGACCGTTGAGAACACCAGCATCCAAGGCCTCACCCTGCAGGGTGGTCGTCTGCATGCGATGAGCCAGCCGGTCTCAAGCAACCTGAACGACAACTTCGTGACGTTCTACGGCGGCCCGGTCAACTCGCCATGGATCGGTTACGGTGGCGGTGACTACTCGATCAACGACAACTGGACTGTGAGCGTCTACGCCAGCCAGCTGAAAGACGTCTGGAATCAGTACTACGCCGGCACCAGCGTGGTTTACCCGCTGAGCGACGATCTGGCGCTGATCGGTGGCTTCAACTACTACAAAGCCGTAGATGAAGGTAAGAAGCGCCTGGGTGAATTCGACAACAACATCTGGAGTGCCAAGGTCGGCGTGCGTTACGGTGCCCATACCCTAGCCCTGTCGCACCAGCGCAACAACGGCGACGACGATTTTGACTACCTGCGTCAGTCGGACTCGATTTTCGTCGACAACTCCATCCAGTACAGCGACTTCAACTCGCCGAAAGAGCGTTCCTGGATGCTGCGCTATGACCTGAACTTCACCAGCTACGGCATTCCAGGCCTGACGTTCATGACCCGCTACGCCAGAGGCTCGGGCGCGGATTACTCGAACGCTAACCAGTTCTACATGCGCACTGATGACAACGGCAACCCGCTCGACAATCAGAAGCGTTGGGAGCGTGACGTCGAAGTCAAATACGTTGTCCAAACCGGTCCAGCAAAAGATCTGTCCTTCCGGTTGCGCCAGGCAACCACACGTGCCACTGCATTCGAATCGGATCTGGATGAAACCCGTGTGATCATTGAGTACCCGCTTTCGATTCTGTAATTCGCTAACTGGACCAGTTATTCATTAACTGGTCCTATTAGTAAAACGAGCATTACGAATTCACCTTGAGTGGCTTAAGTGCTCCTTTGGTAAAAGGTGGATATTTGGCGCCCATTGGGCGCCTTTTTTTGCCTAAAATTCAAGTAGGCGTTCGATTGTACGCATCGCATGCCGGTGAAGTTCATGACTACACCAATGACCAGTCTCTTCAATGTGAGCGACCTCGCCGTCATCTGAGCGGAACGAAGCCAGCACAAAGAAGAAAATAACCCAATACTTCATAAGGTCAAATCACCTGCTGGAGAGAGGGCCCGCAACTGTCAAACCCAAACCGCGACAAGATATACCGCCAGACTATCAACTGTATTACCTAGAAATTACAAATCCGTCATTTGAGCCCCGGCACGCTCATTTTGATTTACCATCCCTTTCAATAATGCCGGCGCGCGTGCGCGGTTAATTGCTCAGTGATATCGAGACAAAATCCCATGCGAATTCTGGTAATTGAGGATGAAGTAAAAACTGCGGAGTATGTGCGTCAAGGTCTGACGGAATGTGGCTATGTCGTAGATTGCGTCCACACCGGGTCAGATGGATTATTCTTGGCTAAGCAGCACGAATATGAGCTGATTATCCTGGATATAAATCTGCCAGAGATGGACGGTTGGCAGGTCCTTGAGTTGTTGCGTCGTAAAAACTGCCCTTCCCGTATCATGATGCTGACGGCGAGAAGCCGGCTGGCGGATAAGGTCCGGGGGCTGGAGAACGGAGCAGATGACTACCTGATCAAGCCATTTGAGTTCCCTGAGCTGCTGGCCCGGGTTCGCGCCTTGATGCGCAGGTCAGATCACCCTGCATCCGTAGAGGTCATTCGCGTCGCTGACCTGGAGCTTGATCAGAGCCGGCACAGGGCATTCAGGGACGGTCAGCGCATTGACCTGACCACGAAAGAATTCGCGTTACTGCATTACCTGATGCGTAATACCGGTGTGGTGCTGAGCCGCACCCAAATTATTTCGCAGGTTTGGGATATGAATTTTGACTGCGACACAAACGTTGTAGAGGTGTCGATTCGAAGACTCAGAGCCAAGATAGATGACCCTTTCGAGACCAAACTGATACATACGCTTCGGGGCGTAGGGTATGTGCTTGAAAAACGATAGTTGCCAAGCTCTCTAGTACCGAAAATCCGCTACATGCTCCCGTCGCTTGCGAACTTGAGGTTTCTGTTTACGATCCGCGGCGCTGATTCCTCACTCAACAAATGAGGTAGGCTGTACATGAGGTATAGCATTGATTATCAGCAGGTTTCGCAAGGACAATCCGATGCCAGCATTGATGCCTGTCCAGCTGACATTGTCTTCAACAGCGACCATGGCCTAGCTCTTATCCCGTGCGTTGGCGATGTTATCAACCTCCCCTCTACGGCGGTCAAAGAAGGGGTTTGCGGCATCGTTAGATCAAGGATTTTCAATTATCTCAGAGGTCCTGAAGAGCTGTACTGTCACGTCAATATTCTCGTTGAGGAGGCGGACATCAATTTCGAAAGTCTCATCTCGGAATACATGCGCAATCAGTCACGTGCTCGCTCGCCTTCTTCATAAAGTCGAAGGCGGGCCAGTCCATTAATGGTTGTGTATGGGTGAGGGTTCAGCAGAGCGAGCGCCTACTGAGCACCAGAGATGAATAGTCACAGCCTAGTGGTTTAACGCGGTACTGCTGGTGTACGCAGGGCCGGACTCATTGTTTTTTGAATGGCGCATTGCAGCACATAGAAATATAAAACCCCGGAAGCAAATACGATTGCGGACAGATAAGCAAACTCAGAGTCTAAAACCCCGGAAACCATATACAATTTAATCGTGATAGAACCCATAATAATTCCGGTACAGTACATGACGCCTGTGAACTGATTGCCCAAAAAACTCAGTATGCCGCTGAAGGCATTGTTCGCACTCAACAGCATTGCTTTCAGTATCGTCCAGCCGAGAACTGGCAGAAAAGCCTTGATCATGAAGGCGAATAACATCGACGATGCAAACAGTTTTATCGGGGTTTCTGCCCACGGCTTGATGGTGCCGTCTACTTCAACGCCGGTATACAAGATGATATTCAGAATAATCGCCATAAGGGTGCATATGCCGAGGCGTATCATTTCCCGCTTAAGCGGGGCCATCATTATCACTGCGTGAATCTTGTTTCCAAAGTATCGTTTTAGTCCTTGGATCGACATTTTTCTTCCTATGCTCTCGGGTATGACGCTGTTGTAGCGTTGTATGACGGTCATGCTTTTACCCGAAGAGAGGTGACGCTTCAACGGTCCTGAATTGCGCAGGGGATCTCATGTCCTTCCCCTGGCTGGGTAGCTTGCTGAGAAATTCTCATCTACCTGCGTGGCAACGATGCGGCCACCCCGCCGCCGTCAGAGCTCTGGAGGACTGGCTGCTGTCAGCAACTCATCGAGTGACGGAACCTTAGCGTTTGCACTGAGGACGAGTGTTCTGGATCGGAGTATGGATACATCAAAGAAAGATTCGCACTCGACTCTTCCGTTTACTTCTCTCCAGTGGGTGACTTCTGGTATCAACTCATTAGGCACCGGGTATAGTGCCATAGGGTTATGGAATACCTCCACTTCAGCAGACCACGGCTCGTAGCCATATTGCGGCCAGAGCTGACCGTAGTCGCTGGACGCTACATCCAACAGAAATGGGATACCTCGTGATGCTCCCGGAGAACGGTCGAAAAACTCACCAAACCGCAAGTATCGGTACCCGTCTAGATGAGCTCCACCTGAGATCGGCACTCGGCTGAGCTTTGGCACTGTGCAGGCATTGGTGAAAATGACCGCTGAAAGATGGGCATTTTCCATTAGCGTAAATAGGCCGTTGGGGCGCCCTGATAGCAGAGATGTCTCTTCCTCCACAGTTATCAGGTGCGTACCACGATGCGCAGATGAGTGAACTGCAAAGCCATAGAGATAGCTGATGAGCGACTCCCTGCTCCACAGCATTGAACTGGGCGCATGGAAATCGGCTAAGGCCAGAATGAGCGGCTTACCCTCCACGTGCGGTAGGGATTCGTAACGCTTGTCCAATTTGTTTTGGATGGTCCTCGCAAACCTTTCTGCAGCCGCTCCTAAGAAACGCTCATGTCGGTCAGCGGGTGGGGGGACCGGCGAGGCGCCAAAATGCTCATACCGCTCTTCCGGGTTGGCTGTCACTGCTTCAACCCAGGCCTCATCTCCCAGCCTATTCTCGATGTGAAAATCGGGTGATTCTTTAGGCTGGGTGACCAAGAGTCCCTGTTCACGAAAAATCGCTAATAGGTGGGCTTCCCAGAGGCGGGTGTGAAAATTCTCAGTCTGGCAATCGGGAACCCAATTTCTGTCTGGGGATGGCAGTGCGAGATACAGTTGATTCAGCGCCCACGCCCCAATACGGCGGCTTGGATCAAATAGTGATTTGAACACCACGCTTGGTGTGCGCTTACCCATTCTGCTTAGAGGAGCACGTCGTCGTTCACCTGAAGGGAGTGGAAGCGGATGGGCTTGGGTATAGAGAAAGTGGCTGATTGAGGCGCGGGCTTCAGACTCGCCAGTGGTGCGCTCACTATGGCTGAGGAGCACCCACACGCTATCGACACGACGCCGCAAGGTGACAATTCCGAAGCTGCCGGAATGGATATTTCGGGTTAGAGCGGCACAAGAAATTCCGTCCTCACTAAGCCATGCCCCTACTGGCGGGCTGTCCCCAAACCCCAACCCTCGTGGAAGCGACAAAGCGATTAGATCGAACATCGGCGCAGCAATTTCTTTCATTCGCTGATCTCGGCAGCCGTCAAAATGCATTCCATCAATGCCTCGGAGCGTGCCCGCCGGCGATGGCATCGGTGGAGGTACCTATTGAAGAAGGGGGCCTTGTTCCACCAGGACATCTCGGTTGGTGAAGATGGTCTCAATGGTTGCAGCCTCGGCAGCCACATGAGTCTTTCGCGTGATCTCTTCAAGGGCCAGTTCGAGCCGGTAGTCTTGGAAATACTCGTACAGCTTTTCAGAGCTCTCGGATATCTCCTCCCCACCATTCTTCGCGAACAAGATGTGGATGATCGCTGCGAGTGGGAGAGAGATGTCGAGATCCTTCTCTTCTGCATCTGAATCCGAGTTCAAACCGTCGAAATACCTCTCCAGATGACTCTGGAGCTCCTCAAGCCAGAACTGAGATAGGTTGCTTGGAAGGGAGCTTTCAGGCCCGGTCAGAAGGACTTCATCTCTGAATAGAGCCAGCAGATTGGGGTTTGCCATGGAGGACCTCACGATTAGATTTGAGAGCAACTGGTCAGCATAGTCCACCTCAAGATGACCACCTCCTTGACGCCCATCCTGGTGCTCCTGAGCATCAGACGAGTGAATCGCCCCGAAACCTGTAGATACAAAATGACCGCTTCTCGCCGTTAGCTGCCTTTCTTGAAGGACAGCTTTGGGTCGATAGCGGCCTTCGTGGAGGTTGGTGTCTACGGGGTCGGTTTAGTCAATCTGAATCTCCGGTTTCACCTCCGTGAGGCCGGCCATCGTCATGCATCAGATCTTGATTGACACGCGTGCCGCTTTGGATAGCCTTGCAATTGAGGGCTGCAACTGCGCATTTGTCGGGCCTGGGTACCAGCATGAGCCCCCCGCAATTTTGGCAGCAGAGGAAGCTGGTTCCTCTGAAGTAGTGACGGCGGGCATTGCCAGTCGGATTCTGAACCCAAGGTCGCCAGACTAGGAGCTAAAGGATCGCTGCGACTACTCCTCATCCCTTACCGAAAAGTCACGCGTCGGTCGTAAACGGCCCTTTCCAGGCCAATCAACTTTTGTGATTGGTGAGTAGGGATTTCTCGGCTTTTCTGTGAAAAGCACCCCTTCATTTCACAAAAAAAATGGCGAAGATTCCAATTTCACGGGGTCTGGCCTATCACCTATTTTGTGAACCTACATCCGGTGTAGATCGCCAGAAACAACAAAGCCCGCTGACGCGGGCTTTGTTGTTTCTGTGAGACTCAGTAGCCGGAGAGAACGCTGACGACCACGCCTGAGGCGATCGCCACCAGCACATAGTCCCCGTTCACGTACAACCAGCGGTGATCACGAGGTGGCGCGTACAGATGGCGCGCACGCCAGTCGGTCACCCAGTAGCGGTCTGTGCGATAACGAGGTTCCACCACATAGCCACGATGCCATTGCTGATGCGGCATCGGCATGCCGGCTTCAGGTCGGAAGTTCGGGTTGTGGTAGGCCGGGTAGTGACCGTTGTCATGACGGTCATGCCGCTCGGGTTGGCCATGTGACGGGGAGCCCTGATGGGATGGACCACCGTCATGGTGGTCCGGCCCTGGTTGAGCAAAACTGGCCAAGGGTGTGCTGAGCACAAGTGCGGCGCAGAGTACGGTTAGGGCTTTGTTCATTTGCGGAACCTCTGACTGTTAACGCCCGGCAGGTAAAACGGTCTGCCTGGTGCGGTTACCTGATCAGACCACAAATTTTTCCGCTTGATGTCAGGGCAGAGGTAAAGGTCCGGTAAAGGTCTACGGACTACAAACCAAGCGCTTTCAAGCGGCGATAGAGGGTTCGCTCGCTCATGCCAAGGTGACGGGCCAGCTCGCTGCGTGATCCCTGGAACTGCTCCAGTGCGTGCGCGAGATCACCCAGATCGTTTCGCCCTCTGCGCATGGCCACTGCCTGCTGTCGCCCGACCTCTTCAGGGAGGTGCTCGGGTCGTATCAGCCCGTCATCGGCAAACAACCGAGCCCTTTCCAGAATGTTGCGCAACTCGCGAATGTTTCCAGGGAAGGCATGCAGCTTGAGTTGCTTCAGCGCCGCCTCGGTCAGGCTCGGTGTCGGCTTGCCAGTCATGCGTTGCAGCAGACTCTCGGCCAGCAGCGGTAAATCCTCCACGCGCTCGCGCAACGCCGGCAAGCGGATGGGGAAACCGCTGATGCGATAATACAGGTCTTCTCGGAACGTCCCCTCAGCCACCATTTTCTTCAGCGGCTTATGGGTCGCCGAAACCAGACGGAAATCCGAATGCACGGTGCGCAGGCTGCCAACCGGGCGGAAGCTCCCGGACTCGATCAGGCGCAGCAGTTTGACCTGCATCGCCAACGGCACTTCGCCGATTTCGTCGAGGAACAATGTGCCGCCATGGGCGGCCTCGGCCAAGCCGATCTTGCGCTGATTGGCGCCGGTGAATGCCCCCTTCTCGTAGCCGAACAGCTCGCTTTCGAACAGCGACTCGGTCAGGCCGGTACAGTCGACGACTACCAGCGGACCATTAGCCCGTGGGCTACCCATGTGAATAGCGCGGGCAAACAGCTCCTTCCCGGTACCCGACTCGCCCTGCAGCAGCACCGGAATCTGCGCAGGAGCCGCACGCTGAAGGCTGGCCAACGCGGTTTTGAAAGCAGGCGCCCGCCCGACCAGCCCTTGTTCCTGAGGTTGTGCGGAGGCCAGGGTGATGCTGGTCAGCCGCTCGACGAAAGCCACCACCCTGCCCTGCTCATCGAGGATCGGCCGCAACTCTACATCCACATGCTCAGGGCCACGCGGCGTGTGATGAATATGCAGCACTCGCTCCGGCACTTTGCTGTCCCACGCCTTGCGCATCGGGCAGTGCTCACCGGCCTGGTCACACGGTACAGCGTAGTGATGCGACACCCGGTGGCATTTCTCACCCAGCGGGGCCTGCTCGTTTCGACCGAACTGCCGCCGATAGGCCGCGTTGGCCGCAAGGATGTTGTAGCCGGTGTCCAGCACGATGGCAGGCACGGCATCGTGCTCAAGGTAGGAAACCAGGGCTAGGATGAGTGGATGAGATTCAGGCATGACGGCACCGATTGGATAACCTGGCGCAGGGTAACAAGGACTGCCAAACACTGCCATTGGCTGACAGTCGACTGCCAAAGGTACTGCCACCGGCACGTACAGCGGTGATCAAGGGACCGTGTTCATGGGGCCGGATGCGCAAGAGCGCCTGGCATGCATCTTGATAATCCTCCTCCCACTGCCTGCGCCCGTACAAGCTGAGGCAGACCATTTGGAGAACGTGATGATCATCGGCAACAACCTTCACGTGGAAGCCTTCTACGACGAGGCGACCTCGACCATCAGCTACCTGGTCATGGACCGTGAAACCCTCCAGTGCGCACTGATCGACAGCGTGCTGGACTACGACCCCAAGTCCGGGCGCACCTGCACCGCTTCGGCGGATCGCCTGATCGACCGGGTGACAGAGCTCAAGGCCACCGTGCAGTGGGTACTGGAAACCCACGTGCATGCCGACCACCTCTCGGCGGCGGCTTACCTCAAGGGCAAGCTTGGCGGCCATACCGCCATCGGTGCGCACATCACCCAGGTGCAGAAAGTCTTTGGCGCGCTGTTCAACGCCGAGCCTGGCTTCGCCCGTGATGGTAGCCAGTTCGATGTGCTCTTCGAAGATGAAGAGGGCTTCTGCATCGGCAACCTGCATGCTCGTGCGTTGCATACCCCCGGGCATACACCGGCATGCCTCAGTTACATGGTCGTGGACGCGGGTGAGACGGTGGTGTTCGTCGGCGATACCCTGTTCATGCCTGACTACGGCACGGCCCGCTGTGACTTCCCCGGCGCCGATGCGCGCACGCTGTACCGCTCGATCCGTCGGTTGCTGGCGTTCCCCGACCAGACGCTGCTGTTCATGTGCCACGACTATCTGCCAGGCGGGCGCGAGATGCGCTACGTCACCACGGTGGCCGAGCAGCGCGCCAGCAATATCCACATCCACCAAGGCATTGATGAGGACAGCTTCGTGGCCATGCGCGAAGCCCGCGACAAGACCCTCGACATGCCCGTGCTGATCCTGCCTTCGGTGCAGGTCAACATGCGCAGCGGCCAGCTCCCGGAGCCTGAGGAAAACGGTGTGAGCTACCTGAAGATCCCGCTGAACAAGCTTTGACTGCCCTGCCCCATTACCAGAAATTCCAGGATTGACTGCCATGCCTGCCAATGCCGACCACCACAAGGTGGTCATCGTCGGTGCCGGTGCCGCCGGTATCGCCACTGCTTCCAGCCTGATCGCCCGTGACCCGTCACTGGACATCGCCCTGATCGACCCTGCCGACGTGCACTACTACCAGCCAGGCTGGACTATGGTCGGCGCTGGCGTCTTCAGTGCGCCGAGCACCGCCCGCACCATGGCCTCGGCCATCCC
This sequence comes from Pseudomonas sp. 382, assembly GCF_002759075.1. Classification (NCBI taxonomy): domain Bacteria; kingdom Pseudomonadati; phylum Pseudomonadota; class Gammaproteobacteria; order Pseudomonadales; family Pseudomonadaceae; genus Pseudomonas; species Pseudomonas sp. 382. The sequence continues at coordinate 12,616 of NZ_PEMX01000018.1, read as the reverse complement.
GCGCGGCGTGCGCTGGATCAAGGCGCGCGTCCAGGGCTTCGACCCATCTGCCCAGTTGGTCACCCTGGAGGGAGGCCGCGCCATCAGTTATGAACAGCTGGTGGTCTGCCCTGGCCTCAAGCTCGACTGGGAGGCAATCGACGGGCTCAGCGAAACCCTTGGCCGCAACGGTGTCACCTCCAACTACCGCTACGACCTGGCACCTTACACCTGGGAGCTGGTGCAAAAGCTCAAGCAAGGCCGTGCACTGTTCACCCAGCCGCCGATGCCGATCAAGTGCGCTGGCGCGCCGCAAAAGGCCCTCTACCTGTCGTGCGACCATTGGCTGCGCAGTGGACGGCTGGGCGACGTGAAAGCCAGTTTCTTCAATGCCGGTGCAGTGCTGTTCGGCGTTCCCGATTATGTGCCAGCGTTGATGGCCTACATCGACAAGTACGGCGTGGACCTCAATTACAGCCACCGGCTGGTGGCCGTGGATGGGCCCAATCAGCGTGCCACCTTCGTGCGTACACTGGCCGACGGTAGCACTGAAACCCGTGCCGAATCCTTCGACCTGTTGCATGTGGTACCGCCACAGGTTGCCCCGGACTTTATCCGCCAGAGCCCCTTGGCCGATCCAGCCGGATGGGTCGATGTCGATCCGCATACCTTGCGCCACCGCCTGTTCGCCAACATCCACGCACTGGGCGATGTGGCCAACACCAGCAATGCCAAGACTGCCGCAGCGGCGCGCAAGCAGGCGCCAGTGGTAGCCAACAACGTGCTGGTAGCGCTGGGCCGTCTCCCTGCCCTGGCGCAGTACGACGGCTATGGTTCCTGCCCGCTGACCGTCGAGCGCGGCAAGATCGTCCTGGCCGAATTCACCTATGGCGGCAAGGTCGCTCCGAGCTTTCCCCGCTGGCTGCTCGATGGGCGCCAGCCGACACGCCTGGCCTGGCTGCTCAAGGCACGCGTACTGCCGCCGCTGTATTGGCAGGGCATGCTCAAGGGCCGAGAATGGCTGGCGCGCCCACAACCGTTGGACACCGAGGCCGCACAGTGATCGAACATCAACTGCTGGGCGCTGGCCTGGGCGCGATCATCGGAGCGGTGCTGGCGCTGACCGGCGCCGGTGGTGGCATCCTGGCGGTGCCGCTGCTGGTGTTCGGGCTGGGCCTGTCGATGGTCGAAGCGGCACCTATCGGGCTGCTCGCCGTGGGGCTTGCGGCGGCGGTGGGTGCGGTACTCGGCTTGCGCGAAGGGCTGGTGCGTTATCGCGCCGCCCTCTTCATCGCCTTGATCGGTATCGCAGCGGCACCGTTCGGCCTGATGCTGGCCCACCGCTTGCCCAATACACCCTTGGCGCTGGTGTTCGCTGCCGTGCTGATCCATGCCTGCCTGCGCATCTGGCGCAAGGCAGCCAAAGAGCTGCGCGGCGAAGGCAGTGAAGCCCATCGCTACATCGAGCCTTGTGTGCTGAACCCGTTGCAGGGGCGCTTGCGCTGGACGCTACCTTGCGCACGCGCCCTGGCATTTACCGGGGCCATGTCCGGCTTGCTGTCCGGCCTGTTGGGAGTAGGCGGCGGCTTTGTGATCATCCCCGCCTTGAACCGCTACACCAACCTGCGCATGAAGAGCATCGTCTCGACCTCCCTGGCCGTCATCGCGCTGGTTTCCACGGGGAGCGTGGTCAGCGCCAGCCTGGCCGGTGTGATGCATTGGCGGATTGGCGCACCTTTTGCCATTGGGGCGGTGATCGGCCTGTTGCTGGCTCGGCCACTGGCGGCCAGGATCGCCGGGCCTCGCCTGCAGCAGATGTTCGCTGTCGCCGGTTGGCTGGCGGCCGTGCTGCTGGCTGGCAAGGCGCTATTGGGCTAGCAGCTCGTCCTGTTCCGCCGCGCACAGCGCCAGCAGGTAGTCCCACACCACCCGCAGGCGCACCGACTTGTGCAACTCGCGGCGGGTACAGATCCAGTAGCTGCGCTGGATGGTCTCGCTGGGCAGCACGCGAACCAGCGTCGGGTCATGGCGAGCCATGTAGTTGGGCAGCACAGCGATGCCCAGCCCTGCGCGTGCGGCGGTTTGCTGGGCGATGACACTGGTACTGCGGAAGGCCACGTTCGGTGCACGGCAGAAGCTGTTGAGAAACAGCAGTTCCTGGCTGAACAGCAAGTCGTCGACATAGCCGATCCAGCTATGCCGCGCCAGGTCCTCGCGGTTACGCAGAGGCGGTGCCCGGTCCAGGTAGCTCTGGCTGGCGTACAGCGCCAGGCGGTAGTCGGTGAGCTTGCGGGTGATCAGCAGGTCGGCGTTGGGGCGCTCCAGATGGATGCTGATCTCCGCTTCGCGGTTGAGGATGCTGACGAAGCGCGGTACCGCCACCAGTTCTACCTCCAGCCCCGGATAGCGGGCGAACAGCTCGCTCATGCGCGGGGTGAAGAACATGATGCCGATGCCTTCGGTGACCCCCAGGCGAATCTTGCCCAGCGGGGTGATGGCCTGGGTGATTTCTTCCTGCGCCAGCAGGGCGACGTTCTCCATGGCTTCGGCGTGCTTTAGCAGCGCCTGGCCCGACGGGGTCAGTTCATAGCCTTGGGCATGCTGCACGAACAGTGGCGTGCCCAGGCTCTTCTCGATGCTTTCGATATGCCGGGCCACCGTGCTGTGGGTGGTATTGAGGCGCTTGGCCGCGCTGAGCAGGCGGCCACTGCGCTGCAACTCGAGGAAAAACCGCAGATCGTTCCAGTCGAACATGCTGATCCTTGTGGATGTTCGTTCCGGCCCTTTCGCGGCTGAAGCCGCTCCCGCAGACAACGCTATCCCTGGGGGAGCGGCTTTAGCCGCGAAGAGGCCAGTACAGACTTACCGCTGTGCTAAAACGCACAGCGGCTGCGTGAAATCTCGTGTTTCCATGGCGAAATTACTCACTAAGATGGATCGGAACAAGAATAAAAATCAGGCGCGAGGTTGCACATGCCATCAGCCGATTCTGTCTTCGACTACGTGGTCGTAGGCGCTGGCCCCGCCGGCTGCCTGCTGGCCAATCGTTTGTCCGCTGATCCTTCCAGCCGCGTGCTGCTGCTCGAAGCCGGTGGTCGCGACAACTATCCCTGGATTCACATCCCCGTCGGTTACCTCTACTGCATCGGCAACCCGCGTACCGACTGGTGCTTCAAGACCGAAGCACAGCCCGGTTTGGGCGGCCGCGCGCTGGGCTATCCACGGGGCAAGGTGCTCGGCGGCTGTTCTTCGATCAACGGTATGATCTACATGCGCGGCCAGGCCGCTGATTACGACCTTTGGGCTGCACAAGGCAACGAAGGCTGGGCCTGGAACGACGTACTGCCGTTGTTCAAGGCCAGTGAGAACCACTTTGCCGGTGCCAACGAGCACCATGGCGCCGAGGGTGAATGGCGAGTCGAGCGCCAACGCTACAACTGGCCGATCCTCGATGCCTTCCGTGATGCAGCCGAGCAGAGTGGCATCGGCAAGGTCGATGACTTCAATACTGGCGACAACCAGGGTTGTGGGTACTTTCAGGTCAATCAGCGCAGCGGTGTGCGCTGGAACGCCGCCAAGGCTTTTCTGCGGCCGATCAAAGACCGCCCCAACCTCACCGTGCTGACCGGCGTGCAGGTTGACCAGGTGCTGTTGAACAACACCCGTGCCCGTGCGGTCAAGGCGCAGTGGCAGGGCACCTGGCATGAGTTTGCTGCGCGTCGCGAGATCATCCTCTGTGCTGGCGCGGTGGGCTCGCCCGGTATTCTCCAGCGGTCCGGCATTGGCCCGCGCAAGCTGCTCGAAAGCCTGGGCATCGGCGTACGCCACGACATGCCCGGCGTTGGCGGCAACCTGCAGGATCATCTGCAGCTGCGGCTGATCTACCAGATCCGCAATACGCGCACCCTCAACCAGATGGCCAACAGCCTGTGGGGCAAGCTGGGCATGGGCCTGCGCTATCTCTACGACCGCAGTGGTCCGCTGGCCATGGCGCCCAGCCAACTGGGTGCCTTCGTACGTTCGAGCCCGGAGCAGGCCACACCGAACCTGCAGTATCACGTGCAGCCGCTATCTCTGGAGCGTTTCGGCGAGCCTCTGCATCAGTTCCCGGCGTTCACCGCTTCGGTGTGCAACCTGCGCCCGGCCAGCCGGGGGCGCATAGATATCCGCAGTGCAGACATGAACAGTGCGCCGCGGATCGACCCCAACTACTTGAGCGCCCCCCAGGACCTGCGCGTTGCCGTCGATGCCATTCGCCTGACTCGGCGTATCGTCCATGCCCCCGCCCTCGCCGTTTTCGATCCCCAGGAGTATCTGCCAGGCCCGACGCTGCAAACCGAGGAAGAACTGTTCGAGGCGGCCGGCAAGATCGGCACCACCATCTTCCACCCCGTCGGCACCTGCCGCATGGGCAACAGCGACCTGGACGTCGTGGATAACCAGCTGCGCGTGCACGGCATACCTGGCTTGCGCGTGGCCGACGCTTCGATCATGCCGCAAATCACTTCCGGCAATACCTGTTCCCCCACCCTGATGATCGCCGAGAAGGCGGCGCAACTGATCCTCAAAGGAGCGGCAACCCAGACTTACCTGAACGAAGACGCCATACCGACCCCCTGACCGGGAGCATGCAACACCGGCAGCTCGCGGTCACAAGCTGCCGACAGTGGAACAACAAGAATAATCACTGTGGCCTGCGGGCCGAGGACAGCAACGATGTCGGATTACATCCAAGAGCAGGGTGCGTCGGCGAGCACCTCCAGCCGTCGTGAAGAACGCAAGATCATTTTCGCGTCATCCCTCGGGACAGTTTTCGAGTGGTATGACTTTTTTCTCTATGGGGCCTTGGCCGCCGTTATCAGCAAGCAGTTCTTTGCTGGGGTCAACGACACCACGGCCTTCATCTTTGCCCTCATGGCGTTTGCTGCTGGCTTCCTGGTGCGGCCGTTTGGTGCGCTGGTGTTCGGCCGCCTGGGTGACATGATCGGGCGCAAGTACACCTTCCTGGTGACCATCGTGCTGATGGGCCTGTCGACGTTCGCTGTTGGCCTGTTGCCCACCTACGCCAGCATTGGCATCGCGGCACCGATCATCCTGGTGATCCTGCGCATGCTCCAGGGGCTGGCGCTGGGCGGTGAATACGGTGGTGCCGCCACTTACGTGGCCGAGCACGCGCCACCCGGCAAACGTGGCTTCCATACCGGTTTCATCCAGTCGACCGCGACCCTGGGCTTGCTGCTGTCATTGCTGGTGGTGCTTGGCAGCCGTTACATCAGTGGTGACCAGTTCGAAACCTGGGGCTGGCGCCTGCCGTTCCTGCTGTCGATCATCCTGTTGGGGATATCCACCTGGATCCGCATGAGCATGCACGAGTCGCCGGCCTTCGTGAAAATGAAGGCCCAGGGCAAGGTCAGCAAGTCACCGATCCGCGAGTCGTTCACCTCCTGGCCCAACCTGAAAGTCGTGCTTACCGCGCTGTTCAGCATCAATGCCGGGCAAGCTGTGACCTTCTACACGGCGCAGTTCTATGTGCTGTTCTTCATGACCCAGATGCTCAAGATGGACCCTGCTCAGGCCAATACCCTGCTGATCATCAGCGTGGTGATCGGCGCACCGTTCTTCGTGTTCTTCGGTTGGCTTTCCGACCGCATCGGGCGCAAACCGATCCTGATGCTCGGCCTGCTGCTGGCCACCGTGCTGTACTTCCCGTTGTTCAAGGCCCTGAGCCACTACGCCAACCCACAGATCGACGCCGCCAGCCGCCAGGCCCCTATCGTGGTGACCGCTGACCCGCAAGGCTGCACCTTCCAGTTCGACCCGGTTGGCAAAGCACGTTTCGACAGCCCCTGCGACAAGGTCAAAACCTTCCTGGTCAAGCAGGGCCTGCCATACAGCTCGGTGAACGTGGCCGGCAGTGACGTGGTGGTGAACATTGGCGACAAGACCATCAACGGCTTCGACGAAACGGCCATGCGCACGGCGATCGCGCAGGCGGGCTACCCGGCCAAGGCCGAGCCGGGGCAAGTCAACCAGGTGATGGTGGTGGTGCTGATCGTGGCAATGATCCTGATCGCGACCATGACCTACGGTCCGCTGGCGGCGGTGATGGTCGAGCTGTTCCCGACCCGTATCCGCTACACCTCGATGTCGCTGCCCTACCACATCGGCAACGGCTGGTTCGGTGGCTTCCTGCCCACCGTGTCGTTCGCATTGGTGGTGTATACCGGGGATATCTTCTATGGATTGTGGTATCCGGTGCTGGTGACCGGCATCAGCTTGGTAGTGGGGATGTTCTGCTTGAAAGAAACCAAGGACGTGGATATCGACAAAGTCTGACGCTATCACCGAGCCATAAAAAAACCGGCTGTAAAAGCCGGTTTTCTTATGCCATGGAAAAACTTATGCACGTTTTTCAGAAAATTGTCATGCGCCGAAATAAATAGCTAATTCATATACTTAGCGTTGAATCCGGGCACTCGGTCAAAAAATTGCTCACAAGTTATCCACAGATCGTCAAGCCATCTGCTCTTGCGGTTTTTCATCCACTGGCGGCAGCGATCCCATGGCCCGCTGGGTAGCTTCGTTCCACGCGGCGGCACGGTCGTTGAGCTCGGCAATGGCCCGCGGCCCGGAGCCCTCGGCGTACATCGGCTTGCCGATCACTACCTCGATGGTGCCTGAGCGCTTGCCCCAGCCAGTCTTCGGCCAGAATTTGCCAGCGTTATGGGCAATCGGCAGCACTGGCAAGCCAGCATTCACCGCCAGCGCGGTGCCGCCTCGGGAGAATTTGCCCACGGTACCGAACGGTACACGGGTACCTTCCGGGAAGATCAGCACCCAGGTTTTCTGCTTGAGCAACTCGTCACCCTTGCTGGCCACCTGACGCAGTGCCTCCTTGGGGTTGTCGCGGTTGATCGCGATGGGCCGCAGCATGGCCATGGCCCAACCAAAGAAGGGTACATACAGCAGCTCGCGCTTGAGCACCTGGCTCAGCGGGGAAAAGTACTGGGAAAGGAAGAAGGTTTCCCAGGTGCTCTGGTGATTGGACAGGATCACGCAGGGCTCATCCGGTACGTTCTCGGCACCTGTGACCTTGTAGTCGATACCAAGGATGGTGCGCACCAGGAACAGTGCGCAACGGCACCAGTACACGTTGATGAACGTGTAGCGCTTGGGGAACGACAGGAACGGCGCGACGAAAAAGCTCAGCGAGCACCACAGCAGCGAACTGGTGCCCAGCAGCAGGTAAAAAAGAACGATTCTGATCGCCTGCAGGATCGACATAGTGGCAATTACCGTTGCGGGGCGTGCCCGCCTAGGAAAAATGCGCCCCTGGGGGCGCACTGTTTAAATTAGTTCTCTGGCGATGGCTGCCAGATCGTCGAAAATCAGTGTAGTTTCCGGGACGCCTTTTTCCAGGGTCCGCTCGCCCTTGCCGGTTTTCACCAGCACGGGTTGTGCACCGACGGCCAGGGCGGCCTCCAGGTCACCTTTGCTGTCGCCGACGAACCAGACGCTTTCAAGGCCCGTCTGGTAATGCTCGGCGATCGCCCGCAGCATGCCTGGCTTGGGCTTGCGGCAATCGCAGCCTTCGTCAGGCCCGTGCGGGCAATACACGATATGGCCGACTTCGCCGCCCTGCTCGGCCACCAGCTCGCGCAAGCGCGCATGCATGGCCTCGAGGGTAGCCAGCGGGTAGTAGCCTCGGGCGATGCCGGACTGGTTGGTGGCCACAGCCACCGTCCAGCCCGCCTTGCTCAACTGCGCGATGGCCTCGACCGAGCCAGGGATCGGGATCCACTCTTCCAGCGTCTTGATGTAGGCGTCGGAGTCGTAGTTTATTACCCCGTCACGATCGAGAATCAGCAGTTTCAAGGCTTACCCCAGCAGCGAAATGTCGGCCACGCCCAGGAACAGGCCGCGCAGGCGGCTGAGCAGGGCATAACGGTTGGCACGTACCTTGGCGTCTTCGGCATTCACCATCACCGCCTCGAAGAAAGCGTCGACCGGGTCACGCAGGGCCGCCAGACGGGCCAGCGATTCGCTGTACTGGCGGGCAGCTGCCATTGGTTGCACGGCCTGGTCGGCCTGCTGGATGGCCGAGTACAGGGAGAACTCGTTGGCGTTGTCGAAGTATTTCGGCTCGACCTGGTCGGCGATCGCGCCTTCGGCCTTGCTCAGCAGGTTCGAGACGCGCTTGTTCACCGCGGCCAAGGCTTCGGCTTCCGGCAGTTTGCGGAAGGCCTGCACAGCCTGCACGCGCTGGTCGAAGTCCAAGGCCGAAGCCGGCTTCAGGGCACGTACCGACAGGTAGGTGGCAACGTCGATGCCTTCGTCTTCATAGCGTGCACGCAGGCGATCGAAAATGAACTCCAGTACCTGTTCGGCCAGGCCAGCGGCCTTGACCTTGGCACCGAACTGCTTGACCGCGAACTCGACCGCAGCGGTCAGGTCCAGGTCCAGCTGCTTCTCGATCAGGATGCGCAGCACGCCCAGGGCGGCACGACGCAAGGCGTACGGGTCCTTGCTGCCGGTGGGGAGCATGCCGATGCCGAAGATGCCGACCAGGGTGTCGAGCTTGTCGGCGATGGCCACCGCAGCACCGGTGAGGGTCTGCGGCAGCTCGGCGCCAGCACCGCGCGGCATGTACTGTTCGTTCAAGGCCAGGGCAACGTCTTCCGGCTCACCGTCGTTGAGCGCGTAGTAGTAGCCGGCAACCCCCTGCATTTCAGGGAATTCGCCGACCATCTCGGTGGCCAGGTCGCACTTCGACAGCAAGCCGGCACGGCCAGCGCGCTGGGCGTTGCCGCCGATCAGCGGGGCGATGAAGGCTGCCAGCCTGGAAACGCGTTCGGCCTTGTCGTAGACCGTGCCCAGTTGTGCCTGGAACACCACGTTCTTGAGGCGCTCGTTGAAGGTTTCCAGCGGCTGCTTCTTGTCTTGCTTGAAGAAGAACTCGGCGTCGGTCAGGCGCGGGCGCACGACCTTCTCGTTACCCTGCACGATCTGCCTGGGGTCACGGCTCTCGACGTTGGCCACGGTGATGAAGCGCGGCAGCAGCTTGCCTTCGCTGTCCAGCAGGCAGAAATACTTCTGGTTGTCCTGCATGGTGGTGATCAGGGCTTCTTGCGGCACTTCGAGGAAACGCTCCTCGAACGAGCACACCAGCGGTACCGGCCACTCGACCAGGGCAGTCACTTCGTCCAGCAGCGCTGGCGGCACGATGGCGCTGCCTTCCTGTTGCATGGCAAGCTCGGCGGTGCGCTTGCTGATCAGCTCGCGGCGCTCGGCGAAGTCGGCCAGCACATAAGCTTTGCGCAGGTCTTCGACGTAGTTGGCCGGCGTGGTGATGACCACGTTCTGTGGGTGGTGGAAGCGGTGGCCACGGGATTCACGGCCGGCCTTCTGCGACAGGATGGTGCAGTCGACCACTTGGTCGCCGAGCAGCATCACCAGCCACTGGGTCGGGCGCACGAACTCTTCACGGCTGGCGGCCCAGCGCATGCGCTTGGGGATCGGCAGGTCGTTGAGCGAATCCTCGACGATGGTCGGCAGCAGGCTGGCGGTGGCCTTGCCTGGGATGTGCTGGGAGAAGCGCAGCTTGGCGCCGCTCTGGTCGATTTCGGCCAGCTCTACACCACACTTCTTGGCAAAGCCCAAGGCTGCCTGGGTCGGCTCGCCGTCTTTGAAGGCCGCCTGCAGCGGGGGGCCGTCGATGTTGATGCTGCGGTCAGGCTGCTGCACGTCGAGCTGGCGGATCAGTACGGCCAGACGGCGTGGTGCGGCGTACACCTGCTTGCCGGTGTAGTTCAGGCCAGCGGCCTGCAGACCTTTTTCGATGCCGGCCAGGAAGGCGTCGCCGAGGCTGGCCAGGGCTTTTGGTGGCAGCTCTTCGGTGCCCAGTTCTACCAGGAAATCTTGAGCACTCATTGTGCAGCCTCCAGCTTCGCCAACACTTCGTCACGCAGTTCAGGGGTGGCCATCGGGAAGCCCAGGCGTGCGCGAGCTTGCAGATAGCTTTGCGCCACGTCCCGGGCCAGGGTACGTACACGCAGGATGTAACGCTGGCGCTCGGTTACCGAGATGGCGCGGCGGGCGTCCAGCAGGTTGAAGGTGTGCGAGGCCTTCAGGACCATTTCATAGGTCGGCAGCGGCAGCTCCAGCTTGATCAGGCGGTTGGCTTCGCTTTCATAGAAGTCGAACAGCTCGAACAGCTTGTCGACGTTGGCATGTTCGAAGTTGTAGGTCGACTGCTCCACCTCGTTCTGGTGGAACACGTCGCCGTAGGTGACCTTGCCGAACGGGCCGTCGGCCCACACCAGGTCGTAGACCGAGTCGACGCCCTGGATGTACATGGCCAGGCGCTCGAGGCCGTAGGTGATTTCACCGGTGACCGGGTAGCACTCGATGCCACCTACCTGCTGGAAGTAGGTGAACTGGGTGACTTCCATGCCGTTCAGCCAGATTTCCCAGCCCAGGCCCCAGGCGCCCAGGGTCGGCGACTCCCAGTTGTCTTCGACGAAGCGAATGTCGTGGACCAGCGGGTCCAGGCCAATGGCCTTCAGCGAGCCGAGGTACAGCTCCTGGAAGTTGGCCGGGTTCGGCTTGAGGACCACCTGGAACTGGTAGTAGTGCTGCAGGCGGTTGGGGTTTTCGCCATACCGCCCGTCGGCAGGGCGACGGCTAGGCTGCACATAGGCCGCGTTCCAGGTTTCTGGACCCACGGCGCGCAGGAATGTAGCGGTGTGGAATGTGCCGGCGCCTACTTCCATATCGTAGGGCTGAAGCACCACACAACCTTGAGCCGCCCAGTAGTTTTGCAGGGCGAGGATCAGGTCTTGGAAGGTACGCACGGCTGGCGTAGGCTGGCTCACGAAATTCACCTGTATCTGGGGATGCGGATGTAAAGAGCGGGAGTATAACCTGATTCGCCTCGCCCTCTACTCATTGGAGCCTTATGCCACGCTGCTTTTGGTGTACCGACGATCCGTTGTACCAGGCCTACCACGACCAGGAGTGGGGAACGCCACAGCGTGACCCGGCGCTGCTGTTCGAGATGCTTTTGCTCGAAGGGTTCCAGGCGGGGCTTTCGTGGATCACCGTTTTGCGTAAACGCGAGCGTTATCGCGAGGTGATGCATGGCTTCGATCCGGTGAAGCTGGCGGCTATGAGCGACGAACGCATCGAAGCACTGATGCTGGACGCCGGTATCATCCGTAACCGTCTCAAGCTCAAGGCTGCGCGGCGTAACGCGCAGGCCTGGCTGGCTGTGGATAACCCTGCCGAGTGGTTGTGGTCGTTCGTTGGCGGCAAGCCGAAGATCAACCACTTCCAGGGCCGTGGCGACGTGCCAGCGGTCACCGACGAAGCCAAGGCCATGAGCAAGGCCCTGCAGAAAGCGGGCTTCACCTTCGTCGGCCCGACCATCTGCTACGCCTTCATGCAGGCCACCGGCATGGTCATGGACCACACTACCGATTGCGATCGCTACGCCGCCTTGTCGCGCTGAAGGGTTACAATGCGCGCCTTGCTGAAATAAGGAATTGCCTGTGGAAAAGTTCAAGGGCGCCCTGATGGTCGGGGTGCTGCGTCTGTTTGCCAAGCTGCCCTGGGGCGCTGTGCAGCGCGTTGGCGCCGGTATCGGCTGGCTGATGTGGAAAATCCCCAACGGCTCGCGCAATGTAGTGCGCATCAACCTGGCCAAGTGCTTCCCGGAGATGGATCCGGTCGAGCGCGAGCAGTTGGTCGGCCGTGCGCTGAAGGATATCGGTAAATCCTTTGTCGAAAGTGCCTGCGCCTGGATCTGGCCGCCGCAGCGTTCGCTTGAGCTGGTCAAGGAAGTGCACGGGCTGGAAGTGCTGGAGCAGGCCCTGGCCTCGGGCAAGGGCGTGGTCGGCATCACCAGCCACCTGGGCAACTGGGAAGTGCTCAACCACTTCTACTGCAACCAGTGCAAACCGATCATCTTCTACCGCCCGCCGAAGCTCAAGGCAGTGGACGACCTGCTGCGCGAGCAGCGTGTGCAGATGGGCAACCGTGTGGCGCCTTCAACCAAGGAAGGCATCCTCAGCGTGATCAAGGAGGTGCGTCGCGGTGGCCAGGTGGGTATTCCTGCCGACCCGGAGCCGGCGGAATCGGCGGGGGTGTTCGTGCCGTTCCTGGGCACGCAGGCGCTGACCAGCAAGTTCGTGCCGAACATGCTGGCCGGCGGCAAGGCGGTGGGGGTGTTCCTGCACGCGCTGCGGCTGCCGGACGGATCGGGCTTCAAGGTGTTCCTGGAAGCGGCGCCGGAAGAGATGTACAGCACCGACGTGAACGTGTCGGCGGCGGCCATGAGCAAGGTGGTCGAGCGCTATGTGCGCGAGTACCCGAGCCAGTACATGTGGAGCATGAAGCGCTTCAAGAAGCGCCCGGCTGGCGAGCCGCGCTGGTATTGAGACCCTGGGGGCACTTTGTGCCCCTTTCGCGACACAAGGCCGCTCCCACATTGACCGGTGTACGCAGGACCTTTGGACTGCCCCCAAGAAGTTGGACACCAATCCAACCCTTGGGGGATTCATGGCCAAGTACACTGAGCAGTTCAAGCTCACAGCAATCACTGCCTATTTGGATGGCAGCAACGGTTTCCGTACGGTAG